>JAGBFD010000034.1 GCA_017936645.1 Clostridia bacterium | reverse complement strand
TCGCACAGCGCACGTACATCAAACGATAGTTTTCTTTTTCTTCATCAGTAAGATGTGGGCTATCGATATATTCATGTGTACCTTCAAAACCTGTGTAAAAAGTAGTGGGATCTCCGTTCTGTCCTGCTGACTCACCATGATTAGTTGTGATAGCGTCTTCCCCAACACTTGGCTTTTCTACATATTTATCAGTTTTGGCGGATATTTGTGTACTTGATTTTTCAGCAAGAGTTGTGCTGGTTGGGTTCGTGTTATTTGTGCTTTCGCCTGTGCTACTGTTGCTTGAAGAATTCAAATACACATCAGTAACATCATTTTTATTAAGATTGACATTGGTTCTAGCCTTGCTCATTGCGAATATCGCAGCAATACAGATACATAAACACGAAATTGTAGTGACAGATGTCACAATTTTTTTGTTTCGCACCTTTATTGCTTTTTCTGCAACAGCTTTCTTTGCCATTATTCTCTCATATGTTTCATCATAAGTTCTCATAAACAAAACCATCCTTTCCCAGTTGAGTTTTCAGCGCTTTTCTTGCCTTATAAACAAGATTTCCTGTTGTATGTACGCTTTTCCCTACAATCTTTGAAGCGTCTTTATTGCACATACCTTCAAAATACACAAGCCAAAGTATTTGCTGATATTCAGGCGATAATTTTTTCATGGAACGGTGCAACTGAATTTTCTGTTCTTCTTTTAAATACATTCGTTCCAGCTCTATTTCTTCGTCTGAAAGTTCCGAGAGGTTGTCCAATGGCAATTTCCCGTGGCGCACATTTTTTCTCCAATAATCTCTTGCCATATTTCCCGCAATAGTATACAACCATGTTTTGAAGGAGGCTTTTCCGTTGTATTTCGGCTTTTTCATAATCAGCTTTAAGAACACATCTTCCGCAATATCTTCGGCTTCCGTTGTATTCTGTGTAAAAGAATTGATATACAAAATCAATCCGTCACGGTATAAACATATGATATCAACAATCCCTTTTTCGTCCCCTGCAAGAAAACGGCGGTAGCTACTTGCACCGTTATCCATATAAAGCCTCCTTTCCGAAAGGATAATTAAACCTTTCATCTATTATACGAAAAAAATCAAAAAAGTTCACGCGGTTTCCTTATTAAACTTATGAAATGTGCAAAAATGAAAGTATTTTACTTTTTTTGCCGTATCTGTGTTTACTTTTCGTGTAAAAGTTGGTAAAATGATTTTATCAATGTTTTGAGGTGATATTATGAGTAAAAAATTAGGTGTTGCAATCATTGGTTGCGGTAACATTTCAGGTTCTCACATTCCGAATTATCTTAAGCTTGATAATGTCGAAGTCAGATATTTCTGCGATATTATCCCCGAAAGAGCAGACAGAGCTGTAGAGAAATACGGTTGTGGTACTGCTGTATATAATTACAAGGAGCTTCTCGGCAAGGACGATATTGACATCGTTTCAGTGTGTACTCACAACGATTTCCACGCTCCTATTTCAATCGACTTTATGCGTGACGGCAAGGATGTTCTCTGCGAGAAACCTGCTGCAAGAACTGTTGAAGAGGCTCTTGAAATGCAGAAGGTTGCCAAAGAAACAGGCAGAATGCTTCAGATCGGTGTTGTTAACCGTTTCTGTGACAACGTTAACCACGTAAGAAAGCTTATTGAAGACGGCGAACTCGGTGAGGTTTATCAGGTTTATGTAAGCTTCCGTGCTCACCGTTCAATCCCCGGCCTTGGCGGTGACTTCACAGACAAGTCAAAGTCAGGCGGCGGTGTTCTTATCGACTGGGGTGTACATTACCTCGACCTCACTCTCTACTGCCTTGGCGACCCGACCCCCCTTACCTGCTCAGGCGAAGCTTACTGCAAGCTCGGCAAGGATATGAAAAACTACGTTTACACAGGTATGTGGGCTGAGGACTCTTCAGACAAGGAAAACGGTGTATACGATGTTGACGACTTCGTTTCAGGCTTCATCCGTACAACAGGCGCAAACATCACCTTCAACGGTGCATGGGCACAGAACATCGGTCAGGCTGAAACATTCGTTGACTTTATGGGTACAAAAGCAGGTGTTCGTCTGTACTACGGCGGCAAGTTCACAATGTACTCAACAATGAACGGTATGCTCACTGAAATCAACACAGATTTCAGAACTACAGGCTTTGACTACTTTGCTGAAATCAAGGCTTTTGTTGAGTCCGTTGAAACAAGAGTGCCGAACCAGGCAAATATCGATAAGGCTATCCTTACTTCAAAGCTTCTTGATGCTATCTACAGATCATCTGATGAGCAGAAGGAAATCATCTTATAATACGGAGGACGTTAAAAATGGAAACCAGAATTTTTGAAAATGCAGAAGAAATCGCAGTTGCTGCTGCTGAGCTTTATAAAGAGCTTATCAATTCTAAGCCTGATGCCGTTCTCGGTCTTGCAACAGGTGCAACTCCCGTTCCTACATATCAGAATCTTATCAAAATGTACGAAAACGGTGAAATCAGCTTCAAGGATATAACAACATTCAACCTTGACGAATACTGTGATCTCGACAAGAATGACAAAAACAGCTACTACACATTTATGCACGAAAATCTTTTCTCAAAGGTTGATATCGACGAGAGCAAGGTTAATTTCCTTGACGGCAACGCACCCGACTGCGACGCAGAAAGCAAGAGATACGCTGAAGCTATCAAGGCTGCAGGCGGTATCGACCTTCAGCTTCTCGGAATCGGTACAAACGGTCACATCGCATTCAATGAACCTGCCGATGAATTCACGGACGAAGCTTTCAAGGTTACTCTTACACAGAGTACAATCGATTCCAACCAGAAGTATTTCGGTGATGTTCCGATGCCGAGATACGCTATGACAATGGGTATCGGCTCGATTATGCGTTCAAAGAAGATACTTCTCATCGCAACAGGTGAAGCTAAGGCTGATGCAGTAAAAGCTCTTCACTCAGGCGAAGTTACTCCGAGAATCCCTTGTTCTATCCTTAATCAGCACGATGATGTTATCATTATGCTTGACAAGGCTGCTGCAAAACTCCTTTGATACTTTTGAAAGCAACCACCTTATGCAACACATAAGGTGGTTGTTGTTTTTTATCCATCATTTTCAAGTTGACTTTTTTAGACAATGTAACAATTTTGTACAGATAATATTGCCTTTTAAAAATCATTGTGTTATACTACACGAGAATAATTTTCAGGAGAGGTAATTTTATGAAACCGATGAAAGCAAATGTTGCCGGTAGAAAATGTCCCCCGCTTCCTCATTTTGAAACAGTCAAAGAAATCGTTCTCTATGGTGCTCAGGCAGGAGGAGATAAGCTGCAGTATAAGTACTACAACTTCAAGGACGAGGTAGAAAGCAAGACTTTTAATGAAGTTAATTATGAATTCAGAGGTATCGGTGAGTACCTTTACAAAAAGGGTCTTGCAGGTAAAAAGGTAGCTATACTCAGCGAAAACTGCTACTATTGGATCGCTTGTTATTTTGCAGTTATCACAGGTAATATGACCGTCATCCCCATGGACCCGAAGCTTCCTGACGAGGACCTTACAGACGTTATCGTAAGAAGTGACTGCGATGCTATCATTTACTCAAAAGACTTCAACTCCTCTATCGAGATGATGAAGAAAACAGAAGGTGTCGACCTTACTGAGTACATCAAGCTCGAAGATTACTATGACATCATCGAAGAGGGTCACGCATACGCTAAAGAGACAGGCAAAAGCTATCTTGATGAAGAGGTTAATCCCGATGATGTCGCTTTCATCGTTTACACTTCAGGTACAACGGGCAAAAGCAAGGGCGTTATGCTCACTCAGGGTAGTGTTGCAGCTGATGCCGTTGCAGGTGTAAAAAGTGCACCTAGCGGTCACGCAATAGGTTTTCTTCCGCTTCACCACACATACTCGTGGGTAAGTGCTCTCTTCACAGGTTGCCTTCTTTCAGAGTGGGGCTTCATCTGCAGAAGCATAAAGGATATTCAGAAGGATCTCGCAGAGTATCATCCGCACAACTTTGCAGGTGTTCCTCTTGCAGTTGAAACAATTTACAAAAAAATCTGGTTCACAGCCAAGAAAACAGGCAGAGAAGAAGTTCTCAAAAAAGGTCTCAAAATCAGTAACTTCCTTATGAAGCTTGGTATTGATAAGAGAAGAAAGATTTTCAGCACAATTATTGACAACCTCGGTGGTGAACTCGCTCTTATTATCTGCGGTGGTGCTTACCTTGACGAAAAATACGAGCGTGGTATGTACGATATGGGTATCCACATTGTCAACGGTTACGGCATAACCGAATGTTCGCCCGCTATCACAGCCAACAATCCGGATCACTTCAAGTTCGGCAGCTGCGGTACTCCTCTTGAGTGTAACGAAATTAAAATCAATGATCCTGACGAAGACGGTGTCGGTGAAATTTACGTCCGCGGTAAAAACGTTATGAAGGGTTACTACAAGGATCCTGAAGCAACAGCCGCAGCATTTGACGGTGAATGGTTCAAGACAGGCGACTACGGTTACATCGATGAGGACGGATTCCTCTTCTTCCGCGGAAGAAAGAAGAATCTTATCGTTCTGAGTAACGGTAAAAACGTTTCTCCCGAAGAAATTGAAGACAAGCTTTCAACTATCGAATACGTCAAGGAAGTCGTCGTTTACGACGAAGACGGCTTTATTACAGCTGAGTTCTTCCTCGACTCTCTTGAAGTGCTCGACGCTAAAGAAAGAATCAAGGGCGACGTCAACGAAATCAACAAAAAACTCCCCGGCTACAAGCAGGTCGCAAAAGTCAAGACACGTGACACTGAGTTCCCCAAGACTACAACACTTAAAATTCTCAGAAATAACAGAGATAAATAATTTCAAAGACCGAGGAAAATCCTCGGTCTTTTCTTTACATAAATGTGTCCATGAAATTGTTGGCTGTCTTCATTGCCTTGTTTGCCATCTTCTTATAGTTCATCTTTTTTGAGTTTTTCATTGAACCTCCGATGAGTGCCGTAGCACCGCCCACAAGCATTCCGACACCGATACCCTTCATAACATTTGAAGTCGTTGTTTTCATTTAAAATCCCTCCTCGTTTTTTATTCTTTGCGAAAGCGAGAACAATATTCTCAGTTGCTTTTTTTAGATAATATTGTTATAATAACTGACAGATGAATTCGGAGATGATAATTTTGGAAAAGCAGAAAAAAATTGCTTTGATAAACGATATGTCCTGCATCGGTCGATGCTCGCTGACTGCCGCTGTGCCTATTATATCCTCATGCGGGTTCAGTTGTGTGCCTCTGCCGACGGGAGTTTTTTCCGCACAGTCAGAGTTTGACGGATTCGTCTGTGCCGACCTGACAGATAAAATGCAGTCTTTTGCCGACCATTGGAAAAAAATCGGCATACGTTTCGATGCTATCTATACAGGATATCTTGCGACAAAGGAGCAGGCAGAGACGGTAAAAAGATTTCTCATAGACTTCAAAAAAAGTGACACACTCTGCATCGTCGATCCCGTAATGGGTGACAACGGTGAGTTTTACAGCGGTATTAATGAAAACTTTATTTCCGAAATGCGTTTTCTCTGTGCGATGGCAGATGTTATAACGCCTAACGTGACTGAAGCTGAAATGATCTCAGGTGTTGAATGTACTCAGGCTCCGTACAGTACAGACCATATCAAAGAATTACTCATAAATCTGCGTAATCTCGGCACGGGAAGAGTAGTAATCACCGGAATTGAAAGTGAAGACGGACAGATAGGCTGTGCAGTCTATGACAGCTACACAAAAAAAGCGAATATGTTTTTCACTCCCAAAGCTGAAGGACGTTTTCCGGGTTCAGGCGATGTATTTACCTCCGTACTCGTTTCAGCATTGATGAAAGGTAAAGAGTTTACCGATGCTGTACAGATTGCGATGACATTTACGTGTGACTGCGTTGAAAAAACTGCACTTACCGACGAGCCGAGAGGTTTCGGTCTTCAGTTTGAACCTCAGATAGAAAATCTTATAAAAGCGGTGAAATAATGGCAACACTCAATATAGTTCTCGTAGAACCTGAAATCCCGCAGAACACAGGCAACATCGCACGTACCTGTGCAGCGACGGGAACACGACTTCACATCATCGAGCCTATGGGCTTCAAAATTGACGACAGAAAATTAAAAAGAGCAGGTCTTGATTACTGGCACCTGCTCGA
>JAGBFD010000033.1 GCA_017936645.1 Clostridia bacterium | reverse complement strand
TTAAGCACACGGCAAGCCTGTGCACCTGCATAGTCAAACTCTGCAGCCTGACCGATAACAATCGGTCCTGAACCGATAACAAGTACTTTTTTTATGTCTTTATTAAGCGGCATCAGTCATTACCTCCCATCATAGTGATAAATTCGTCATAAACGTAGTGTGTATTAAACGGACTGATACAAGCTTCGGGCTGGAACTGAGTGGTAATAATAAGCTTGTCCGCATACTTCATGCCCTCGCAAGTACCGTCATTTGCATTGATAAAACTTTCAAAACCACATTCAACGCTCTTTGCTACAACCTCGTAGCCGTGATTCTGACTTGTGATATAAGTCTTACCTGACTCCGTGCTCTTGACAGGCTGATTTGCACCGCGGTGACCATACTGAAGCTTTACTGTATCTCCGCCAAGAGCGAGAGCTGCAAGCTGATGACCAAGACCGATACCGAGCATCGGGGCTTTGCCGATGAGTTTTTTGATTTCTTCTACGGCAGCCATATTGTCCTTCGGGTCAGCAGGTCCGTTTGAAAGAACAATTCCGTCTGCACCCAGGGAGAGAATTTCTTCCGCTGATGTATTGAAAGGAACAACAGTCACGTCACAGCCACGCTTTGTAAGCTCAGCTACAGTGCCCTTGGTCTTGCCAAAGTCAACTACTGCAACCTTTCTGCTGTGTGCCTCTGACTCAACCGTATAAGCTTCCTTTGTACTTACTGTAGCAACGGCATCCGTAATTTTATAAGCTTTGAGCTCATCAAAGTCAACAGTTGACGGGTCATCGACAATCTTTGCATTCATTACACCGTTGTCACGGATAATTCTTGTGATTTCACGGGTATCAACACCGCATACACCGACAATTCCCTGTTTTTTGAGATACTCATCAAGAGTGTACTGACATCTGAAATTGGACGGTGCATCACACCACTCACGCACAACGTAAGCTTTTATGTATGACTTATCACACTCAAAGTCTTCTTCCATAATGCCGTAATTTCCGATAAGCGTGAAAGTGTGCATTACTATTTGTCCGTAATAAGTCGGATCTGTGAGTGTTTCAACGTAGCCGCACATTCCTGTGGTGAAAACAAACTCGCCTACGGCTTCGCCCTCAGCACCGAATCTCTCACCCTCAAAAACGTGACCGTCTTCAAGAACAATGTAAACTTTTTTCATCCGAAAACCTCCTATATACTAACCAATCAAAGCGTTGCTGCCATAACAGCTTTGATTGTATGCATTCTGTTTTCTGCTTCTTCGAAAACGATTGATCTTTCGCTTTCGAAAACTTCATCCGTAACTTCCATTGCGTCACGGCCGAACTTTTCACCCATTTCCTTACCAACTGCTGTTTTGTGGTCGTGGTAAGCAGGAAGACAGTGCATGAAAACAACATCTTCTGCCGCTGCATCTATAAGTGTTTTATTGACCTGATAAGGTGCAAGGTCATCTATTCTCTCCTGCCATACCTCAATCGGTTCGCCCATTGAAACCCATACATCCGTATAAATTACGTTTGCATCCTTGACAGCTTCAATCGGGTCTTCGCAGAAGCGGATTACCGAACCTGTTTCTTTTGCAATTTCAAGACATTCATCAATGAGTGCCTTGTCCGGGAAATACTTTGCAGGTGCTGCAGCAGTAAAGTTAAGTCCCATCTTTGCACAGCCTACCATAAGAGAGTTACCCATATTGTAACGGGCATCGCCCATGTAGACAAAATTTATACCTTTAAGGTAACCGAAATGTTCCTTTATCGTAAGGAAATCAGCTAAAATCTGAGTCGGGTGGAATTCGTTTGTAAGTCCGTTCCACACGGGAACTTTTGAATACTTTGCAAGCCCCTCTACAAGCTCCTGGCCGTAGCCTCTGTACTCAGTGCCGTCAAACATTCCTGCAAGAACTCTTGCTGTGTCTGCAATGCTTTCCTTTTTGCCGATCTGTGAGCCTTCTGCAAGGTACGTAGAG
>JAGBFD010000032.1 GCA_017936645.1 Clostridia bacterium | reverse complement strand
GCCTTTTGTGAAAATCGGTATGGAGCTTTTCTATGCAGAAGGTCCGCAGATTGTAAAAGAAATTAAAGAAAGAGGACACAAGATTTTCCTTGATCTCAAACTTCATGATATCCCCAACACAGTTAAAAAATCAATGGCTGTTCTTTCTGGTCTTGATGTCGATATGACAAACCTTCACGCAAGCGGTACAATCGCTATGATGGAAGCTGCACTCGAAGGACTCACTCGTCCCGACGGTACGAGACCTATTCTTATAGCAGTTACACAGCTTACGTCGACAAGTCAGGAGCGTATGTCAAACGATCTTCTCATCAATGAGCCTATTGACAAGGTTGTTATGCACTATGCTCACAATGCTAAGCTTGCAGGTCTTGACGGTGTCGTATGTTCACCTCTTGAGGCAGGTAAGGTACACGAGACCTGCGGTAACGACTTTGTAACAGTCACACCGGGTGTTCGTTTTGCTGACGGTGACATCGGTGATCAGGTAAGAGTTATGACTCCTGCTGAGGCTAAGAAAATCGGCTCTGACTATATCGTAGTCGGCAGACCCATCACAGCAGCAGCTGACCCTGTAGCAGCATACAACAGATGTGTTGCAGAGTTCGTAGACTAAGTTTAAAATAAGATTAATATAAAGGAGATTAAAACAATGGAGAAGCTTATTGCAAAAGACTTACTTAAAATCAAGGCGGTTTTCTTCCGTCCAGAAGAGCCGTTCACATGGGCAAGCGGAATCAAGAGCCCTGTTTACTGTGACAACAGACTCACGCTTACAGCACCTGAAGTAAGAACAGATGTTGAAAACGGTCTTGCAAAACTTATCAAAGAAAAATATCCTGAGGCTGAAGTACTTATGGGTACATCTACAGCAGGTATCGCACACGCTGCCATCACAGCTCATCTTCTCGATATGCCTATGGGTTATGTACGTTCAGGCAACAAGGATCACGGCAGACAGAATCAGATTGAAGGTAAGCTTCTTCCCGGTCAGAAGGTCGTTGTTGTTGAAGATCTTATCTCAACAGGCGGCAGCGTTATCGAGGTTGTAAACGTTCTCCGTGAAGCAGGTGCAGAAGTTCTCGGCGTTGTTTCAATCTTCACGTACGGTATGAAGAAGGGTCTTGTACGCCTTGAGGAAGCAAACGTTACAAACTACAGCCTTACAAACTTCGACGTAATCGCAGAAGTAGCAGCAGAAGAGGGATACATCGCAACAGAAGATATTCAGAGACTTATCGCATTCAGAAATAATCCGTCCGACGAAAGCTGGATCGGAGGAGTGAAATAATGAGAAGTGTAATCGACATTCTTGATCTTTCAGTTGCCGAGCTTGATGAACTTGTAGCTTGTGCAAATGATATAATCGAAAATCCTGAGAAATACGCACATAAGTGTGCAGGAAAGAAACTTGCAACTCTTTTCTTTGAACCTTCTACGAGAACCAGACTCAGCTTTGAAGCGGCTATGTATGAACTCGGCGGTAATGTTCTGAGTATGTCTGATGCTAAGTCAAGCTCAGCTGCAAAAGGTGAAAGTGTGGCAGATACAGCAAAGACTATTTCCTGCTATGCAGATATTATCGCGATGCGTCATCCAAAGGAAGGTGCTCCGCTTGTTGCTTCAATGAATGCAAGTATACCTGTAATAAATGCAGGCGACGGAGGACATAACCATCCGACTCAGACGCTTGCTGACCTTCTTACAATCAGTCGGGAAAAGGGCAGGTTCAATAATATTACCGTAGGCTTCTGCGGTGACCTTAAATTCGGCAGAACGGTACATTCGCTCATCAGTGCTCTTTCGAGATATGAAAATGTGAAGTTTGTACTTATTTCTCCGGAAGAGCTTAAACTGCCCAGCTACGTAAAGAAAGATATCATTCAGAAGAATAACCTTGAGTATGTTCAGACAACTGATCTTGAAGAGGTAATGCCTGAGCTTGATATTCTCTATATGACACGAGTTCAGCGTGAGCGTTTCTTCAACGAGGAAGATTATCTCCGACTCAAGGACAGCTATATCCTCACGCCTGAAAAGCTTGAAACGGCAAAGAAAGATCTCTGCATTATGCATCCGCTGCCCAGAGTCAATGAAATCAGCGTAGCTGTTGACGAGGACCCCAGGGCATGTTATTTCAAGCAGGTGCTTAACGGTAAGTATATGAGAATGGCTTTGATTCTTAAGCTTCTGGAGGTTAAATAAATGAATATAGATTCAATCAGAAACGGTATCGTTATCGACCATATTGCGGCAGGTAAGGGTATGCAGATTTATAATCTTCTTAACCTTGACGAGCTTGACTGCTCTGTTGCAATCATCAAAAACGTACACAGTAACAAAATGGGTAAAAAAGACATAATCAAAGTTGATGCTGACATCGAAGTTGATGTTGAGCTTTTGGGATATGTTGATCCGGGTGTTACAGTCGATATTATCAGAGACAGCAAGCTTGTAGAGAAAAGAAAAGTGTCTTTACCCGAAAAACTTACCAATGTCATTAAGTGCAAAAATCCGCGTTGCATCACTTCAGTTGAGCAGGAGTTGCCACACATTTTTAAAAAGACAACAAACGGTGAAAAGGCTGTTTACAGATGCATTTATTGCGAAACAAAAGCAGAGTAATTTGTATATTTTTGATAGACAATAACGAAAACACGGGACAAACTTTTACACTTGATTAAGTTGACCTTTAGGACGGTTTTTGATATAATAAATCAGTAAGATTTATAGACCTTTTGTGACTGACGGAATTGTGGATTAACCACAGGGGAGCAAAAGGAAATATACAGCCGACCGTCTGGGCAGTCCTGTTGATTTTATAGGACTGCCCTGCTTATTTTTAGGAGGATTTCATTATGAAGAAAATAGGAATCATTATGGGAAGCGACAGCGATCTGCCCGTAGTAGAAAAAGCTATGACTACTCTTGATGAGTTTGGTGTGCCTTATGAGGTTCACGTATTTTCAGCACACAGAACACCTGCAGAAGCTAAAGACTTTTCAGCGAATGCACGTAAGAACGGCTTTGGTGCAATTATCGCAGCAGCAGGTAAGGCAGCACATCTTGCAGGTGCGATTGCCGCCAATACTACTTTGCCTGTTATAGGTATTCCCGTTAAGGCTTCTACACTTGACGGTCTTGATGCTCTTCTTTCTACAGTTCAGATGCCTGCAGGTATCCCCGTAGCTACAGTTGCCATTGACGGTGCTGCAAACGCAGCTCTTCTTGCACTTCAGATTCTCTCCGTGAGCGATGATGAAGTTGCGGCAAAGCTTGATGCACAGCGAAAGACAGCATCCGAAAACGTTCTTAAAAAGAATGAAGAAATCGAAAAAAGATTCAATAAATAAATCACAGCTCTGTTTCCGCAAAAATCCTTGCGGACAGATTCCATCAGCGATAGGAGGTAATTAAAATGGGAGGCTTTTTTGGTGCAGCCTGTAAAGGAGATGCAATTTCAGATGTTTTCTTCGGTACAGACTACCATTCACATCTCGGCACACGTCGCGGAGGTATGGCAGCTTATGACGAAACAGTCGGCTTGCAGAGAGATATTCATAACATTGAAAATTCACCTTTCAGAACAAAGTTTGAAAATGTCTTTGATGAAATGAAAGGTAAGTCTGCAATCGGATGTATCAGCGACTCGGACCCACAACCGCTTCTTGTACGTTCAAATCTCGGCACATATGCAATCTGTATTGTAGGTGTAATCAACAATGCAGATGCACTTATAAAGCAGTATCTTGATTTCAGCGGCGGTCAGTTCAATGCTATGACGGGCGGCAAGGTTAACTCAACTGAGCTTGTTGCAGCACTTATCAATCAGAAAAGTGATTTCGTTACGGGAATTCATTTTGCACAGGAAGTAATTGACGGAACTGCATCTATACTCATACTGAAGAACGACGGTGCTATCATTGCTGCACGTGACAGACTCGGCAGGATACCTGTTCTTATAGGAAAGAGCGAAAACGGCTACTGTGTTTCATTTGAGTCCTTTGCATATCAGAAGTTAGGCTATGAAGACGAAAAGGAGCTCGGACCGGGTGAAATCGTTGAGTTTACCTGTGACTCTCTCAGACAGCTTTCTGCTCCGGGAAAGAAAAAACGTATATGTGCTTTCCTTTGGTCATATTACGGTTATTCACCGTCAAATTACGAAGGTGTGAATGTAGAGGTTATGCGTTACCGCAACGGTGAGATACTCGCAGAGCATGATATGAAGGTAGGTAATGCTGACGGTGTCGATTATGTAAGCGGTGTTCCGGATTCAGGCACTCCTCACGCAATCGGATATGCAAATAAAAGCCGTATACCTTTTTCGAGACCTTTTATCAAATACACACCGACATGGCCCAGAAGTTTTATGTCTGCCAAGCAGAGCGACCGTAACAAGGTTGCGAAGATGAAGCAGGTGCCCGTGCACGATCTCATCCGTGACAAGAGTCTTCTTTTTGTTGACGACTCAATCGTCCGCGGAACACAGCTTCGCGAAACAGTTGAGTTCCTTTACTCAAATGGTGCTAAGGCTGTTCATATGCGTTCGGCTTGTCCGCCGATTATGTACGGTTGTAAGTATCTCAATTTCTCACGCAACACAAGCGATCTTGATCTTATTACGAGAAGTACCATTATGGAGCTTGAAGGTGAGGAAGGCGAAAAACACCTTGATGAATACAGCGATTCATCAACTGAACGGGGAAAGAAACTCCGTCAGACAATTTGCGAAAAATTTCATTTCGCATCACTTGAATTTCAGTCACTTGAAGGTCTTATCAAGGCTATCGGACTTGATGAATGTGACCTTTGCACATATTGTTGGAACGGAAAGGAATAAGAATTATGCATACAAATTCTAAATCAGACAGCTACGCAGCAGCCGGTGTTGATATCACAGCCGGTTACAAAGCAGTTGAGCTTATGAAGGCTCACATCGCAAGAACAATGTCGAACTCAGTCGCATCAGACATCGGTGGTTTCGGTGGTCTTTTTGAGTTAGATCTTACAGGTATCTCAAAGCCTGTACTCGTAAGCGGAACTGACGGTGTCGGCACAAAGCTTAAGATGGCTTTCCTTATGGACAAGCACGATACAGTTGGTATTGACTGTGTTGCAATGTGCGTTAACGATGTTATCTGCTGCGGTGCAAAGCCGTTGTTCTTCCTTGACTATATCGCTTGCGGTAAGAATATCCCTGAAAGAATTGCAGATATCGTTGCAGGTGTTGCAGAGGGTTGTGTTCAGTCAGGTTCAGCACTTATCGGTGGTGAGACAGCAGAAATGCCGGGATTCTATCCTGTCGATGAATACGATATGGCAGGTTTCTCGGTAGGTGTTGTTGATAAGGATAAGATCGTCAACAACAAGCTTGTAAAAGAAGGCGACGTAATCATCGCTCTCCCGTCATCAGGTGTTCATTCAAACGGTTTCTCACTTGTAAGAAAAGTTTTTGACGTTGACAATGCTGACCTTAAAACTCCGATGGAAGAGCTTGGCGGCAAGTCACTCGGCGAAACACTTCTCACACCTACAAAGATTTATGTTAAGCCGATGCTTGCTTTGTTTGAAGAGGTTACAGTTAAGTCAGTTTCTCATATCACAGGCGGCGGTTTTTACGAAAATATCCCAAGAAGCCTTCCTGAAGGATACGGTGCAAAGATTGACAAGGCTTCAATTAAAATTCTTCCGATTTTTGACCTCATCGCAAAGACAGGTAATATTCCTGAGCGTGATATGTTTAACACATACAATATGGGTGTCGGCATGAGCGTTGTCGTTGCTAAGGAAGACGCAGACAAGGCTATCGAAATTCTCAAAGCAAACGGTGAGGATGCTTATGTAATAGGCGAAATCATCGCAGGTGACGAGAAGATCATCATTGAATAATAATGGGGGATAGGCTATGAATACTGCTCCTACTAAAATTGCCGTCCTTGTATCAGGTGGCGGCACAAACCTTCAGGCTCTGATCGATGCCGAGAAAAAAGGCATAATCACAAGCGGTAAAATCGAGCTTGTAATCTCAAATAAACCGGGTGCCTACGCTTTGACAAGAGCCGAGAACGCAGGAATCAGAACGGCTGTAATCAACAATAAAGAGTATGCGACGAGAGAAGCTTTTGAAGCTGAAGTGAAGTCCGTACTCAAAGAAAACGGAATCGAGCTGATAATCCTTGCAGGTTTTATGTGCATCCTTACAGAAAGCTTTACTTCCTGCTACCCGAAGAGAATCATCAACGTTCATCCGTCATTGATTCCTTCTTTCTGCGGCGAAGGCTTTTACGGACTCAAGGTGCACGAGGCAGCACTCTCGTACGGTGTCAAGGTCACGGGTGCAACAGTACATTTTGTAAATGAGATTCCTGACGGCGGTCAGATTATTCTTCAGAGAGCAGTTTACATCGAGCCGCAAGACACTCCCGAAATCCTGCAGAAAAGAGTTATGCAGGAAGCAGAATGGAATATACTGCCTGAAGCGGCAGAATTAGTATCAAAAGAAATTAAAGAAAAAGGTGAAGAATATGAACATATACAAGGTTAATGATATTGGCGAACTTATCCGCGATAATTCATACGTCGGCAGAGGTATCGTAATCGGTAAAACTGCAGATGCAAAAAAGGCGGTTGCTGCTTATTTCATCATGGGCAGAAGCGAAAACAGCCGCAACCGTATTTTCTCTGAAAAGGACGGAGCAGTTTTTACAGAGCCGTTTGATGCTTCAAAGGTTGAAGATCCTTCACTTATAATCTATGCCGCTATCAGAAAGCATGAAAATAAACTCATCGTTACAAACGGTGATCAGACAGATACAATTTATGAATTCATTAAGGAAGGCAAGTGCTTCAACGGTGCTCTCAAAACTCGTGAGTTTGAGCCCGATGCACCGAACTTC
>JAGBFD010000031.1 GCA_017936645.1 Clostridia bacterium | reverse complement strand
ATTGTAACGTCTGCGTTAGCAACACGGTCAACCTTTGAATAATGGCTACCACCTGAGTAAACAAGTGTATACTCTGTTACGTAGTTACCTGTTGCCTCATCAAGAGTTGAAGCATTACCGTATGTTGAACCGTTAAGAGGAACATTTGTATAACCGAAGTTTGCAAGCTGAACGTCTGATGTAAGATCCTGAGAAAGACCGAGTTCAAGACGTGATGCATTACTTTCAATAGCATCTGTGTGAGCGTAAACACTACCTGCAAGAAGCTTCATACGGCTGTAACGAGCGTAGTATGTATAGCCGTCTTTTCTGTCACCCTGACGTTCAAACTGTGTAAGACGAAGGTTAAGGAAACCAAGAGAAGTGCTGAGACCGCGGTCTACGTATGTAGTTGAAGTAGGTCTCCAATGGTCAGCATTAGCGTTGATCATTCTTGAACCGTCACCGCTGTCGTTTGATACTTCATAGATCATTGTACCGTAACCCTTAGCCTGATTAGTTGTACCAAGGTCTACCCAATTGTTGTTTATGAAGTCATAGTAGCCGTGTGCTGACTCTGCATCATCCTCATCATTATAAGCTGCGAATCCACCGTATGTGTTAGCACCGAGAATACGAACGATGTAAGAACATCTTACGTTTTCATGACCGACTGAACCTGTACGTGAACGATATGCTGAGAATGCACCCGGCTGAGCGATATTCTCAACGTAGCTTGTTGTGAAAGCCTTGAAGTAGTTAGTTACAGTCTTACCTGTAAGTGAATCTACATAAGAGTTTGAGTAGTCAACAACAAACTTGAGCTCACCGACAGTTACGCCTGTACCGCCTGTGACTGTCCAAGTGTATGTGTTACCGCTCTGAGATACTTCAGAGAAAGTAACGTTTGCATTATTTTCACATGAGATTGTGGGAGTAGCAGCAAGAGCTGTATCAGTTGTGAATACAATCTGAGCACTTGCAGGAGTCTCGTCACAATAATACTGTGATACATAACCTGAGTTGATTTTCGGCAAACCTGAGGGAGTTGCCGGAACGATTGTAGTACCGTTCTTGAATGTTGCGCCACCAGCGTTTTCTGCAACACGGATAACCTTTGTTGATGTAAGAGTAACAGTAGGAACAACAAGTTTACCGTCACCTGTGTCAACAGCGGCTGTGTCAAAAACAACGCTATCAGCTGCGGATGCGCCGAATGTACCCATCGGAATGAGACCAATTACCATTACGATGGACAAAATAGCACAAAGGATGCGTTTCGTTTTAGCCATTTTTTCTTCCTCCTAAAAAAGAATCATCAAAATGTGTACAATGACACACATATAGACATCTAAATTATATTAAACTTTGTAAAAAAAGTCAACTGTATAAACTATAAAAATCGTCTAAAATATCTACAGCATAATACAATTTTTTGTCGGATTTCTGATGCACTTTTTCTTTTTCGTTATATTGTACAAACTAAATATTACCTCTATGTTAAATTTACCTAAAAGAAAAAAGGACACTCTGATTTTAATGAAAATCGATGCTGATAAATTGACAAACCTTACTTACAAATTGTATATTTATTATATCAACGTTCAGAAAGGATGGAAAACAATGAAGAAACGAGGCAGGATAATTAAGATAGTATCAGTCATCCTCTCAATCGCATTGGTTATCAGTATAGGTGCAGTTATGTATTCGAATTCTACAAAAATCGACCTTGGTGAGGTTACCATAGAAGAAGCCCCACAGAAAAGCGAAAATGCGACACGCATAATGTCTTTTAATCTTCGATGTGTCGATGACAAGGAAGGAAGTGTTTACACTCGTTCACAGATCGCAACAAAAATCATTGATCTGTACGCCCCCGATTCTTTCGGTATTCAGGAGGCAACTCCGAAATGGATAGCCATTCTGGATGAAGAATTCGAAGGAAAATATGCACGTGTCGGTGAAGGACGGAGTCCTATCGAGCTTTTTACTGAATATAGTGCTGTCTACTATCGCAAGGATAAATTCAATCTTATAGATAGCGGTACTATATGGCTTTCTGAAACACCTGAAAAGAAATACACGAAAAGTTTTGATTCCAAGCATAACCGTATCGCAACGTGGGCAGTACTTGAAGACAAAGAAACAGGTATCAGATACACTCATATCAACACTCATCTTGATCACGTACTTGAAAGCACAAGAGTCGAGCAGTCAAAAGTACTTCTAAACAAAATCAGTGAGCTTAAGAATGAAACTACCGTAATCTGCACGGGCGATTTTAACACGTACGAAACCGCTGAGGCTTATTCAGTAATGAGCAAGTCTATGACGGACACTAAGCTCGTCGCAAAGAACTCAGACACCGGAATCACTTTTCACAAATACGGAACGATTACGGAACACAAAGACGGTGCGATCGACTTTATATTCACCACAGAAGGTGTAGAAGTGGATACATACAAAATCATACGCGATACCTTCAAGGGTTATTATCCCTCAGACCACTACCCTGTCGTCGCTGATGTTATATTGTAAAACACGAAACACACATCCCTTTTGCCGGATGTGTGTTTTTGTCAGATAAGTTTGGGTTTGTCGGGGTGACCCCCGAGAAGTAATATGGAAGAAGTAATATGGAAGAAGTGAGGGTCTGCGACGCTGAAATATAATGCCCGATTACAGTCGTGTATGTAGGGGAGTCGTTTCGGCTCCCGCGGATTCTGTGCAGATTTTGACGGGACGGGCAACCCGTCCTCT
>JAGBFD010000030.1 GCA_017936645.1 Clostridia bacterium | reverse complement strand
GCATAAGGATTGTACCTTACAGGAAGCCTTGTTCGTACAACACTTTCTTTGATATCGACAAAGCAACCGTTAAAATAAAGTGTGCCGTCTTCAAGGTGTATTCTGTCTGTTTCGGGTGCAAAGGTTTCATCAAGTGCCTGTATTTTTAAAAGCTCAACGATATTGGAAATCTTCTGCGGTACATTAGCTACTGCACAGATTTTAAGGTCATCGAACACCATTCTCTTAAGAGGTATTTCATCAACAACTCTGCCTTCAGTAGTAAAGAATGAACCACCCGAGAAGAGAATCTTATGTTTGCTGAGAAACTCTTCGCAAAATATTGCCTCGTTGATTATTTTCCCGTCTGCCCATGCAGGACCCTCAACACCAAACTCATCATTTGAAAATTTATCATCTGAATTTTTACTCATTTCTTTTTCCTCCTTTCTTCGGCTTCCTTTGTTCTTGCTCCTTTCATTTTATTTAACCTCCTTGCCGCAGGGTTGGTCAGTGTATGTAGCTCCATTTATATACCGCACAATTTCGAAAAATATATATGAGGTTTAAGTGTCTCCTCTGCGTACGTGCGTACGAGATGTACGTATGTACGCAGTAAGATGAATTAACTTGCTCTATATATTTGCTTCTTTTTTACACTTCCTGCAATTTATTATAAAGAGCCATTGACAATAAATCAACAGTTTTGTATAATGTTCATTGGAGTGATATGAATTCTCCAAATATCCAAAAATCTACATTCTCCAAAACAAAAGGTGCATTATGAAAAAAGATTATTCTGAATATAAGCGAACAGGGTATGATAAATATTTGTCACGACGTTCTAACAGAGACGGTGTATTGTTAGATTACTTCGCCAACTATGTCCGCTTTAATTACGAAACAAAAACTGTAAATATAGCTGTTGATGACAGAAATGAATATCAAGCAATGGATTTTGTAATTGAAGAATATGAGCAGGAGGTTGCTGAACGGACGGGTAAAGAATATAAAAAATATGAGCATTCACCTGAAGAGCAAAAGTCTGAGCTTAAAGAAACTCAGGCAGATTATGACAGAATGAAAAACCGATACAATTTCCAATTGGGTTCTGATGCAGGTATTCTTTGCGACGAAACAGGTGTTATAGAAAATCCGCTTATCAATATTTTCAGTGGTGCATATGTAACACTCAAATACGGTGAAGGAATATTGGATTTCATTTATGCAGATTTTATGACACCTTTCAAAAAAGCTTATGAATCAGCACAACTGGAAAAAATGCTTATTGAGTACGGCAAGGAATTATATGAAAATAAAACTCCTCAGCCGAAGAAAGCTGAAGAGCCGCATAAAATATACAATGAAAATCAGATATATGTTGAAAATTTTTATTCCTATGAAATGACTTTTTATGAGATTAAGGATATTGCTTTTGCTTCGTTATACACCGCAATATGTCCGCCGAATTTTACTGACAGAAGCTATGACAAGATAAAAAAATTAAAATGGTATTTAAGCTATCTTTTATGGCTTCAGGACGAATACAAAGAAATGATTGAGTTTTGCTATGATGAAGATTTTTATCCTGAAATATTAGACTCACTTTATCCGAGTGAAAGATTAAAATTATATCGTACAATTCATGATTTGCCTTTCAGATTTGACAGAACAGAAGAGCTCTCGATATCCAAGAGAATGGGTGGCAAAGAAATGCCATACGGTATGCCAATCAATGAGATTTTGGATAGAATTAAGGCAATGAGCGGAGAACCCACCGAAGCAGAAAAGCAATTTGCAGAAAAATATAATATCTCTGTCGGCACACTGAAAGCTTGTATTGCACATCCTTCATTTATGAGTATAACATACAGCTTCCGCAGTGTTGCAGAAATTCTTGAGCTTGAATTTACAAAAATGCTTGAGCAGAATGTTCACTTCCGTAAGTGCAAGCGATGTGGGAAGTATTTCATAATGAAGGGCAAATACGATACCCGGTACTGCGACAGAATTGCAGATGGCGAAAACCGTAGCTGTCAGGAAATTGCCGCTGCCGAAAATTACAAAGCGAAACACGCCGATGATAAAGCTACCGCTATTTACAGTAAATATTACAAGCGGTATTCTGCAAGAGTAAAGGTCAGACAGATTAAAGAGGCTGACTTCAAAAAGTGGAAATATCAGGCTATAACAAAGCGTGATGAATGTACCAACGGCGATATTACGCCTGAAGAGTTTACAGAGTGGATGGAAGCGTGTTTTCCGAACAGAAAGAAAAAAGATTGACAGATATAGCAACACCGCCGAGGATTTCTCCCCGGCGGTTAGTTTTAGTATGTATTAAATTTTATCCGAAAACGGGTGTATCGTAGTGAATTACTCCGCAATCGCAATACTGCTGAATGTTAAAGAGTCTGTAGAAGAAGCTGATAATCTTCCAGAGGAACTTCATAAGAGCATTATTGCTGTGGCAGATATGATCACAGGTATCATCTGTGGGTTCATCGGGTGTATTAGGTGTGTCGGGTGTGGGGTCAACGGGCTTTTCAAACTCGTGTCCGCAACCGTAGTCACACTTGTAGTCGCCGTCATTGTCGGCATGACCTGTTGCAGCAACTGTTGTTGTGTCTCTGTCAAGCTCTTCGCCGCAAAGGTTACAGTAAACAACAAGGTCATAGCTGCCTGCCTTTTCGCACTCAGCAGCAACTTCATTTTCAACTACTGCTGCAAGAGGCTCGTGCTTGAGAGCAGGAATTTCATTTTCGTCTGTTGCACCGCAGCCGTGGTCACAATATGCAACTTCTTTACCTGTCTTGCCGCACTCGGCTTCTTCAGCTACTTCATACTTTGTAAAGCTGTGCTTGAGTGCAGGGATTTCTCTTTCATCTGTTGTCTGACAGCCGTGATCACAATATGCAACTTCTTTACCTGCCTTGCCGCACTCGGCTTCTTCAGTTACTTCGTACTTTGTGAAGGAGTGCTTGAGTGCAGGAATTTCTTCATAAGTTGTGTAGTCACAAGCTGTGCAGTATTCGTATGCTTCCCAGCCTGCTTCTGTGCAGGTTGCAGCCTTTGCATCAACCTTGACGAGAGTGTCCTTATGGTTTGTTGCAGGAACTTTTTCCTGAATTATTGTCATATCATCGCAACGTGAGCAGTGCTGACCTTCTGTGAGACCAGTCTGAGTGCAGGTGGGTGGTACTGCTTCGTCTATGATAATATCATGGCCGGGTACTTCACCGAAATATTCACCGCAGGCATCACAGATATATCCGTAGCAGGTCTGCACAGTGCCTTTGTGTGTTTCACATTCAAGGGTCATGCTTGAAATATTGTAGCCATAATAATTCGAAGCTTCAAATCTATATATTTTACCGACTGTACAATCAACAACATACACTAAATCAGATATAACCTCACAATTGATTCCTTTATTAACTCCGTCAACCACTTCACGAACATCAATTTCGGTGCCTTCGGGACCGTCAACTGTTAAAATGTATCTTCCGTCAACAACAGGAGCAAACTCTACAACATGAGCATAACTGTTTATTTCATAGGTTTCGCCTGACTTAATAAATGCAAGCTGTTTATTACAGCCGTCACACTGACCGTCTTTTATCTTGCCGGTAGAAGAATATCCGTCCAGATGAATATCAGGATTGCCCTCACCGTAAAAACTTCGGCATCTGGAGCACCAATATCCTTTGCACATCTGCTCGTTTGGTTCATGTTCAAGAGCTGTGCCTTCGATTTCTCTTTCGTCTGTTTCACCGCAGAGTGTGCAGGTGGCTGATTCGATTGCATTCACTTCGCACTTTGCTTCTTCGGTCACTTCGTAAACAAAGCCGTTGTGTACACCGTCAAGGCAGTTTTTAATTTCTCCGTACAACGCTCTCATTTCTGACTCAATTTCAGCAAGAGCATCTTTATTTTCGGCTACTGTACCGGTGAGAGCCTCGGCTTTTTCAATAATCTCACCAAAACGGGCATTAATCTCATCGCCTGCCTTTTCTGCTAAAGCAGCAATTTCTTCCTGTGAATAGTTTTCCATAAGCTCTGCATCAAGAGCATCGGCAATTTTATTGTATTCCTTCATGCCGTCAATCTTCACATATTCGCCGCTTGCGATTTTTTCATCAGCATCAGCAATGATTTTCTCAAGCTCTGCAACTAAATCGTCAACTATATTCTGCTCGCTTTCCGTAAGGTCATTGGAGAGATGTCCGCATTCATTAGCTGCTGAATAGATTGCCTGCTTTGCTTCGGGAGTGAGCTCCTCAGACTGAAGTAAAACATTGATTTCTTCTGAAACAGCTTCATAAGCTGAGTAATCGGCACTCTTTACAGTCTCTGTCTTTTCTTCACCGCAAACAGTACAGGTGTAGGTGTAATAACCATCTTTTGAGCCGAGAACTGCATCGTATACGGGTCTTGTGAGTACGCCATCATTCCATTCGTGAGGACATTCCTTGATAGTTACATCAACAGTACCCTCAATGCCATAGTGGTTTTCATCAGCAAGAACTCTGTAATAAACTGTGTAGTTGCCTACATCCTTTGCCTGAGGAATACTTGTTGACCAGCTTGCACCGTCAAGGCTGTATTCGAAATAAGCACCCTCGACAGTACCTGCAGAGACAAGATACTGATCTTCTCCTTTATATGTAAGTGTATTGGGGGTGGGAGCAGTTAAGTCGTAATAAGCCTTTGTGATTGTGAAATCTTTTGTTACCTCGCCTGTATAATCACCGATACCTTTAACGGTTACGCTTGCTGTACCTGCGTTAACATTGCTTTCAAAAGTAAGAGTATAGTGTTCACCCTCCATAAGAGCCTGACTGTCAGCCATAACTAAAACTGTCGGCTCAATCGGGTTGCCGCTATAGATAAATTCTGTGTTGTCAAGTGTAATGAGTGTATCGGCAATATCTTTTTTGTCAATATAAATCACATACACACCTGAGCCGATATCAGTATGCCAATCATCATTGGTATATGTAAGCTCCGAAGCGGTTGTTGCCTGACTCAGAACATTATAATTTGCAGGAAAGCTTACAGTATTATTCACTGTATCTATATCAAATTTGGAGGGATTGTTATACAGACATTCCAAGTTATGACCAAAATAAGTGAAGCCGATCACAGCATTTTCGGGACCCGCAGGCAGAAGGTCGAAATTCTCACCTGTCACGGTAACGGTTACAACACTGTCAGGATTAATGACAGCAGGATTTTCTGCAGAAGTGTTGTCGCTTGTGTATATTACACCATCTACATTTATGCTTACACCGGTGATTGTGGCAAACCTGATAGTTGCACCGCAGACTGAACAGGTATCGCCTGTTTCATTTTCGTGAGGACAAGCATATTCGCAGTTGTCACAAACGCCGTCTGTGTAGCTATGCTTAAATGTGATGGATTTGAAGGTGTAGCTCAGGTCATCTCTTACCTGCCAGGTCGCTGTACCGTCTTCGTTCTTGGTCACTTTGTCTGCCTTATCGCAGCACAGCACCAAATCGACCTTACCGGAGTAATTCTGCGATGCAATGTTGAAATGATAACTGCCATTGAAGGTGATGTCGCCCTCAGCGGTCAGCTCCAGCGGGAAGGGCGTGGGATTATTTTCGGGATTAAATTTTGCTCCAATCAGCAATCCGTTCTGTTCAATGGTCGTCACCTTCGGGAATTTGGCAGAGGACAAGGTCCAGGT
>JAGBFD010000029.1 GCA_017936645.1 Clostridia bacterium | reverse complement strand
CTGCCGTCACGCGGATGAACAAATCCTATCAACCCTGCGTGAAGGCACTGACCACCAAGCGAAACAACTCCGTTTTTCGGGCCGTATACCATATCCCCTGCTACAGGATGTCCGATATGTGACATATGGACTCTGATCTGGTGAGTACGTCCCGTTTCGAGAGTTACTTTTAAAAAAGAAAACTTATCACTTTGTGAAAGCACTTCGTAATGAGTGACCGCTGAACGTGAATTTTTCTCAATGACACACATTTTCTTACGTTCTTTCGGACTTCTGCCTATCGGTGCATTCACCGTACCGCTTAACTCCTTGAATCTGCCGTGCACTACGGTCCTGTACTGTCGAGTAAAGGAATGCTCCTTTATCTGTGCCGCAAGTTTTTCGTGAGCAAAGTCATTTTTAGCGACTATGAGAAGTCCGCTTGTATCTTTGTCTATCCTGTGCACTATCCCCGGACGGATAACTCCGTTTATACCCGAAAGGCTGTCACCGCAATGATACAGAAGTGCATTGACAAGTGTTCCGTTGTAGTTTCCCGCTGCAGGATGAACAACCATTCCTCTGGGCTTATTTACAACAAGAAGATCGCTGTCCTCATAAACCACATCAAGCGGTATATTTTCAGGTTTGGCTTCTATCTCAACAGGTTCAGGAGCCGCAAACCTTATCACATCACCTGCAGATAGTTTAAAACCTTTTGAAACAACCTTTGAGTTTACCGTAACTTCTCCGTCATCAAGCACTCTCTGGATGTGTGAACGTGTGTACTCCGTAAGCTCTGACAAAGCTTTGTCTATCCTGACGCCTGCAAAATCGTCAGGCACGGTTATCAGAATTTCATCCATTTTTATCACCTGCTTTTTTGAGTCTCTGCTCTCTGACAAGGTCATAAACGGTATAACCCATTATCATAAAAGCACCGCAGGTAACAAGAATATCTGCAAAATTGAACACTGCAAAGTTCACAAACTGGACCTCGATAAAATCAACAACAAAGCCACGGAAAATTCTATCCAGAAGATTACCGAGCCCGCCTGATATAACCATAACTGCACAGACCTGATAAAACTTATTCTTGATTTTTCCCATAAGCAAAGCAACTATACCTGCAATCAGCAATACTGCCGTAAATACTGAAAGTAAAGTTGTATTATCGCTGAATGAGCCGAATGCAGCTCCCGTGTTTCTGACATATTGCCAGCCAAGAAAACCGTCAATGAAGGGCTTTTCGCCTATCGGTCGAAGATCACGTTCAACAAAATACTTTATAATCTGATCGACAGCGGTAAGAACCGCTATCGCAATCAGGTTCCACAGTTTTTTCATTATTTCTTGAAAAAGCTCTTGAATTTTGATGCAAGGTCGTCGCCGCCCTTATTGTCATCAAACACTTCATCAAACTCGTCCTCTTCGTCTTCTGCGATCTCTTCCGCAACACCGTACGAAGCGATTTTATCCACATTAAGCTTAAATCCGCCTGCTTCAGCTTCGTTCTTCGGCTTTGTGAACATAATATCACCTGAAGACTTATTGCTGTCTGAGAAGTAGTCAACGATTTCATTAAGGTCAGCATTTGACTCTTCGTCTACTGAAGGAAGCACAAACTCCTTAACATCCTCATCGTCCAGCATCTCAACATGATCATCTTCGATGATCTCCTCGTATATCTCATCCTCAGCATCTGTATCCTCAGTCTCTTCGATCATCTGCTGCAATGTATCCACATCAACGCTTTCAGCCTCACGCTCAGCTATGATCTCGTCTGCATTTTCAGGTTCAGCGGGTTCAAAAGCTGCTACTGCCACAGGCTCTTCATAAACCTCTTCAACGATATTTTCCTCGATAACTTCAGGCTCTGATTCTATAGCAGGTTCTTCAACTGCCGGTTCTTCTGCGACAGCTACAGGCTCTTCCTTCTGTGCATCAAGCTGTGCATAAACTATCTCAGGGATCTTCTCGATGAGTTCAAGCTGCTGTGCATATGAATCAAGAATCTGCTTTTTGAACTTTGTAACTTCGATCTTCATCATCTCAAGAGAAGCTTCTTCCTTGATCATCCAGTCTCTTGCTGAAACTGCAGCTTCCTTAGACTCGTGTGTAGCGTCAAAGATGATCTTTTCTGCCTGCCTCTTTGCTTCTTCTACAAGTGCCTGTGCCTGATAAGCGGCATTAGTCATCTTCTCGTTTATTTCAGCGTCTGTTTTTGCATTTTCAGCGACAGCTCTTGCCTGAGCTTCAGAAACCATAGCTTCTGCTTTCTCTCTTGCTTCACGCTGGATCTGCTCTGACATACGCTGTGCTGTAAGGAGTGCATTACGGATATTATCTTCATCGTTTCTGTACTCTTCAAGTCTTTCTGCAAGCAGACTTATCTTTTTATACATCTCACCGTTTTCACGGAACATCTGCTCATATGATGCGGCAACCTCCTCAAAGAAGCTGTCAACGCTGTCTGCTTTATAAGCATTACGGCCTGATGCCTCGAAATGATGGTTTTTAATCTTTGCCGGTGTTAACATATACTCGTCCTCCTGTATTTTAAACTGAATTTATTAATAATTTGAGTAATCAAAACCGTCAAGAAGTTCGCCTGTAAGCGGAACGTTATACGGTGTGATAATGTATGCTCTGCCCGCAACTCTCTTCATCTCTCCGCCGTTAGCATAAGCTACACCGCTTAAAAAGTCGATAATTCTTACAGAAATATCGTTCGGGCAGGTTTCAAGGTTAAGGATTACTATTCTCTTTTCGTTAAGAACATCCGCAACTGAACCTACATCCTCATATCTGTCGAGCTTTTTGAAAACTACATGAGCCTTTGCTGCTGAAGCTGCAGGTGCTGATGAACGCATATCAACGACTTTAGAATCAGATGACTCACGTGAACGGTTGAAGCCAAAATTATTGCTTCTCACATCTCTTGAATAATCATCATCTCTGCGGTCGTTTTCGTTCATATCCATATCGTCAAAATATTCCTCTTCAGAAACATTGAAAATATTCTTGAATTTATCGCCGAATCCCATAAAAAGTCCTCCGTTTATATTTTAGTATACTCTTCTGCCGAAAAGTGATGAACCGACACGAACCATAGTAGAGCCTTCAAGTATTGCACTCACATAGTCGTCGGACATACCCATAGACAGAATACTCATATTAACATTATCTATTTTTTTTGCCTTTATGTCAAGGAACATTGTATACATATTTGAAAAAAATTTACGATTTTCTTCTTTATTTGTACAAATGGGCGGAATTGCCATCAATCCCTGAATTTTAATGCCATCAATCTCAGACATCTCACATACTGTTTCATAAAGCTTTGACGGATCAAGACCGAATTTACTCTCCTCACCGCCTATATTTACCTCAACGAGAACATCAGTTATTATTCCCTTTTTCTGTGAAACTTTACCTATCTCGTTTGCGACCTTTATGCTGTCGACTCCGTCAATCATATCGACCTCGCCTACGATCTGACGGACTTTATTGGTCTGCAGGTGTCCGATCAGATGCTTTTCAACACCGTCGAGATTAAGTTCGTCACGTTTGCCAAGAAACTCCTGCACCCTGTTTTCGCCTATAAGGTCAACGCCGAGTGAAAGAGCGTGATTGATATAAATACTGTCAACGGTTTTTGTAACTGCCATAAATCTTACGTCATCAGGAGTTCTTCCGCTTCTGACAGCCGCCTGAGCTATATTTTCGGTTATAACTTTATAATTCTCTTCTATATCACGAAACCGTGCTTTAACCAATGCTTCGTCCATTTTTAAGATCCCTTCCCTTCACTATTACTTCATCATAACGCTGTATTGGTCTGATACCCTGGAACGACGACGAATCACTTTTCACTATCGAGTAATCACCGTCAGTGTATATTACCTCGACTCTTCGGGCATTCATAACCGTACCTCGAAGGATGTATACAACCGTCATCTTCTCAGGCTTACTTGTCTGTTCGGATGTGGTTTCCTCATCCTCTCCCGCGGCAGTAGTTTCTTCTGCCGGATCATAGGTGTGGATTGCACTCGTCTTTACTCTGTAACCTGTGTGTTCCTCCACAACGAGTTCAACGTTTTCAATTCTCATATTTGCGTAAGTTTCGTTCATCGCATTACAGGAGAGTGCTACGGCAATCTTACCGTCCTTTACTGCTGACAGGTATTCGACCAACACTGTAACATTATCATAACCGTACTCAGGGAGATTGACTTTAAGAGAGTCACCCTTTTCAAGGAGCTTTGAGTACTTGCTTTCGATATTTGCGATAATGTACCACTTATAGCTTCCTACTATCTTACCGATCTTTCCGCTTACGGCAGTCGGCTTATAGCTGAGTGCTGAGTCAACGGTCGAAACGGTAATGTCTGAAAGTGAATCGTAATCAACTGCAGCCTCATATCCATCGACATTACTGATGTAATAACCCGACAGCGGGGCCGGTACATTTTCCGTCGAAATGCCTTTGGCTTCAAGCTCAGCAATACGTTTGTCGAGAGCTGCTATCTTTGACTCTATATCAATCGTACCGTCTTTGAGCACCTGCTTGCTTGCAAGTGATTCTTCAAGGTCACCTACATTATCCGAAAGAGAAGCGTAGTTCCCTGAATTCACGGTTTTAAGAAAACTTGTATATGCGGCATCAATATCCTTGTTGAGCTTCTGCATATCAAGTGCACCGAGTTCTGTCTGTTCGTTAAGCTGAGTATATCTGTCACGTATTCTGATCGATTCTTCAAGTTCAGCGAAATCAGCCGCATCCTGCTCCTTTTTGCATATACGTGCAACAGTATCTCCACTTGCAACTCGGTCACCGTCTGCAACCAAAGGAACATGAGTACCGTCTGCCTTGCCATCCAGATACTGTTCATCACGGACTATGAAGGCTTCAAGATTTACTACATCCTGAACAGTAACCTCATCGATGATCTCTGTCTCATACTCATTATTATTCATTTTAAAGACGTCCTGAAAAAGATAGACCATAACAGTGAGAATAAGCACTATGCATATCGCATTTATCCACTTTTTATCCTTTTTCATACCATTATGCTCCTTTCCCAATCCGTTATTTTATCAAATACTGCTTTATACAGATCTTCCCTTTCTTTGAAAGAGTCAAGCATAAACCAGTTTATGTTTTTATTACGTCTGAACCATGTCAGCTGTCTTTTGGCATATCTGCGTGTGGCTTGTCTGAGATTATCGGCAGCCGCCTGAAGGGTAATATCACCGTCAAAATACGGTCTGAGTTCTTTACAGCCTATAGCCTGAGATGAGGTCGATGTATTTTTCTGTGCAAGATAATCCCTTGCCTCAGCTTCAAGACCGTTTTCAAGCATTACACTCACTCTGCGGTTGATTCTGTCATAAAGAAAGTCTCTGTCTGTCGCATCAAGACCGATGAACAGCACTTCATACGGACTTTCTGCACGTGAGTTTTCAATCTGCTGAGTCATCGTAACTCCTGATGAATACCACACTTCAAGAGCACGGACGATGCGCTTGACATTATTAGGATGCATCTTTGCCGCATACTCAGGGTCAATACCCTCAAGCTCCTTCAGAAGACCTTCAATACCTTCATTCTGAACACGTGTCAGGAGCTTTTCTCTTAAAGCTTCATCAAATGAAGCTTCCGTCAGCTGAACGTTATTGAGCAAAGTATCAATATAAAGTCCTGTTCCGCCTACGATTACGGGCAGCTTCCCTCTCGAACTGATATCACGGATGCATTCACCCGCAAGCTTCTGATACTCGGCAACGCTGAAGGTTTCTGTATTGTCAAGGAAATCCATCATATGATGCGGTACACCTTTTTTCTCTTCTTCGGTCGGTTTGGCTGTAGAGATATCAAGTCCCTTATAAATCTGCATAGAGTCAGCAGAAACTGCTTCTCCACCGAATCTGAGACAAATTTCAACAGCAAGATCGGATTTACCCGAAGCTGTGGGACCAACAACAGCCACTACAGGTATTCTGTTCAATCCGATCATCTCCTTTTAATTTAAACTCTTCCGAAATTCTTTTCTATGTCGTACTTTGTAAGCTCGATAAGTACGGGTCTGCCGTGCGGACAATACCGTATATCAGAGCTATTGAGAAGCTTTTCAACGAACGAATTGAGTTCAAAAGTCGTCGTTTTATGCCCTGCCTTTATAGCTGCCCTGCAAGCCGTCGAATGGTAGATCCAGTCAAGCTTTTCGGGTATCAGCTCTTTTCTGTTATCTGCAAGATAACCTGCAAGCTCCATTACAACCCCGGCTAAATCTGAATCAGCGACAGCTGTAGGGCACTCGCTGAGAATTACCATTCCGTTGCCGAAATCCTCGACAGAATATCCTGCCTTCTGAAGCACCTCAAGGTTATCAAGTACTGCTGAATACTCTTCCTTACTCAATGTGACGGTAACCGGCACGAGTAGCATCTGCGTCTCGATAGAGTCCTGCGAAGCTCTGTATTTTTCAAAAAGCATTCGCTCGTGAGCTGCGTGTTTGTCAATAAGAAGCAACTTTTCACCCTGCTCAACGAGAATATAGGTCTTGAAAGCCTCACCTATAACTCTGTACGGCTCAACATCGGGAAGTTCTTTTTCCTCTTCAACGCCAAATGTCACGACTTCACTTTCTGCAACAACATTGGGCTCAGGAAGTTTTACTTCAGGCTTCGTTTCCTCAGGTTCGGCGTCGGGAACAAGAACCACTTTTTCCTTTACCTCAACCTTTTCTTCTTTTCTGTCCGCAGGTGCATCCGGTATGAGATTTACCTCTTCAGTCTGCACTTTGAATACAGATTCATCACGCAGTATCTGAACAGGTTTTACCGTCTGAACCACCTCTTTTGGAGACTGTTCGGGAGCTGACCTGAAGTCATTGGCAGTAGTTTTCTGCCAGAAATCTTCTTTTGAAGCTTTTTCAAGCTGTTGTTCATAGATCCTTATCTGCTTACCGCTTACAGGCTGCGGCATATACTGTTTCTGAACAAACTGCTTTGACTTCTGCTGAATATTTGCCTGCACTCTGCTGTCACCTTCTGTAAGGGCAGATTTGGCACAGTAATAAATTGCATTAAAAATAAGCTTTTCGTTGGCAAAACGCACTTCTGTTTTTGCAGGGTGTACATTGACATCGACACTTTGTGCATTTGCCTGAATATTAAGGACACAAGCAGGGAATTTTCCTGCCATAATCTGATTTTTATAAGCTTCCTCAAGAGCAACAAGACCTGTACGGGTTTTGATAAATCTGTTGTTAAGGAAGAAAAACTGCATAGTTCTGTTCGGTCTTGCATTGAAAGGCTTTGAGATAAATCCGCTTACCCTTATACCCTCAAGCTCGTACTCTGCGGGAATGAGCGTAGAAGCGAATTCCTTTCCGAGAACACTATAAACTGCACTCTCGAGCTTACCGTCACCCGTTGTAAAAAGGGCATCTTTTCCGTCACGGATAAAGCGTATGCTGACCTCAGGATGAGAAAGTGCTATCCTGTCCACAACACCTGCGACAGCGTTCGCTTCAGTTACATCCTTTTTGAGAAACTTCATTCTTGCAGGAGTGTTGTAGAAAATATCTCTGACGATGAGAGTCGTACCCTCAGGGCAGCCTGCATCGTCAAGAAGCATTTCTTCTCCGCCTTCTATGCAGTAACGTGTGCCTATCTCTTCTCCCTTGGCACGGGTCATCATCTCTACCCTTGAAACAGCCGCTATTGAAGCAAGTGCTTCGCCACGGAAGCCGAGAGTAAGAATTGCATTAAGGTCGTTTTCATTTGCTATCTTGCTTGTAGCGTGGCTGATAAATGCCTTTCGCACGTTTTCACGGTCGATACCGCAACCGTTATCCGTTATGCGGATATATGTCACTCCGCCTCGCTGAATTTCGAGTGTGATCTTATCAGCACCTGCGTCAATGGCATTTTCCATTATTTCTTTTACTATAGAAGCAGGTCTTTCGACCACCTCACCCGCTGCAATCAGTTCAGCTAAATGCTTTGGTAATATATTAATTTGAGGCACTGAATCACCCTCTTTTTTATATCTTTTCCGCTTCCTTTTTAAGCTCGTAGAGCATCTGCAAGGATTCTATCGGAGTCAATGTATTTATATCAAGTGTCTTTAACTTTTCGACAATCTCATTGCTTGCATTTGAACCGAAGGAGAGCTGCAACTCTTCCTCTTTAGGAGTTTCAACAGTTTTTACGACTGTTACGACACCCTTTTCTTCGAGCTCTTTGAGAATTGACTTTGCTCTGTTGACAACAGTATTCGGTACGCCTGCAAGCTTTGCTACCTCAATACCGTAGCTTCCGTCTGCACCGCCTCTTACGATACGGCGGAGGAAGGTTATGTCATCACCGCGTTTTTTGACTGCGATATTGTAATTCTTCGCACCGTCAATCTCACCTTCAAGCTCGGTGAGCTCGTGGTAATGGGTTGCGAAAAGAGTTTTTGCACCCAGTTTCTTTGAATCAGCGGCATATTCAAGTACCGCACGAGCGATACTCATACCGTCAAATGTAGATGTACCTCTTCCGATTTCATCGAAAATCAACAGACTGTCTGCCGTTGCATTCGTGAGAATATTTGCAACCTCACTCATCTCAACCATAAACGTTGACTGACCCGAAGCAAGGTCATCAGAAGCACCTACACGGGTAAAGATGCTGTCTACAACGCCTATCTGTGCACTCGATGCCGGAACAAAGCTTCCGCATTGAGCCATAAGCACGATAAGAGCAACCTGACGCATATAGGTAGATTTACCTGCCATATTCGGTCCTGTTATGATTGCACAGCGGTTTTCGCCGCAGTCAAGTGTAGTGTCATTAGGTACAAACGGTGTATCCTTGACCATTTTTTCAACGACGGGATGTCTGCCGTCTTTGATTATAATTTCGTGTCCGTCAATCATCTGAGGACAAGTGTAATTGTTTTTAAGTGCGACATTTGCAAGCGAACACAGTACATCAACCGTTGCAACGGCATGAGCCGTTTTCTGAATCCTGTAAAGCTCCTGTGCGACACGGTTTCTGACCTGAACGAAGATTTCATACTCAAGCTTTACAATTCTCTCCTGAGCACCGAGCACCTTTGACTCAAGCTCTTTGAGTTCGCTTGTTATGTATCTTTCACAGTTTGCAAGTGTCTGCTTTCTGATGTATTCCTCAGGCACAAGCTCTTTGAATGAGTTCGGGATTTCGATATAGTAACCAAACACACGGTTATAGCCGATCTTAAGCTTTTTAATGCCTGTTTTTTCCTGCTCAGTCTGCTGAACGGCTGCGATATAGCCTTTACCGTTTGTCACGATGTCACGGAGAGAGTCAAGCTCTTCATTAAACCCGTCTTTGATCATTCCGCCTTCTCTCACGGTAAAGGGAGGATCTTCCTGAATCGCACCGTCGATAAGCTGTTCAATGTCCTCAAGCAGGTCGATATTCTGACACATCTCTGCAAGTAAAGCTGACTTGCACTCTGATATGCAGGATTTTATATCCGGCAGAAGTCTGATTGTAGAAAGAAGTGAACGAAGCTCTTTTGCATTGGCAGTTTCATATACAATACGTGCCATCAGTCTTTCCATATCGCTGACATCTGCAATATTTTCAATTTCATTATTGAGAAGAAGAGAGTCTGAACAAAGCTCCTGCACGGCATTGTGTCTTCTGCTTATTTTAGCTATATTCAGAAGCGGCTGCTCAAGCCAGCTTCTGATAAGACGTTTGCCCATCGCAGTCTTTGTCTTATCAAGAACCCAAAGAAGTGTACCGCGTCTTTCACGGTTACGCATCGTTTCGGTAAGTTCAAGGTTTCTTCTTGAAGAGAAATCGAGCTTCATAAACTGATTGTCCGAATAAAAATCGATCTCTCTTATGTTATCAAGTCCTGATTTCTGCACCTCTGTAAGATAGTCTATGGTAGCTCCAAGAGCACAGACAGCCTCATCGTTGCCTTCGATACCAAGCTCTGTGAGGCTCTTGCCGAAGTGATTGATTATCACCTGTCGGCTGTAGTCAACGTTGACTTTTTCAGAGTCGATTTCATCAGCCGTGCATTCCACACGGTTTTTGACGAAATCACGGATCTTATCACTTTTTATAACCTCACGGTTATATCTGATCTCCGTCGGCATATATCTGCCTATTTCATTTACGATTTTATTGGCAGGATTTTTCTCATTGATCTGAGTAAGATTGAGTTCACCCGTCGACACATCGGCAAAGCACACGCCTGCCGATGTACCGTTAAGCCAGATTGAGCAAAGGAAATTGTTCTTTGACTCATCGAGCATACTGCTTTCGATTACAGTACCCGGTGTGAGAATACGGACAACGTCACGCTTGACAATTCCCTTCGCTGTAGCAGGGTCTTCGGTCTGTTCACAGATGGCAACCTTATAGCCTCGTGAAACAAGACGGGCAATATAAGAATCAACGCTGTGGAACGGCACACCGCACATCGGTGCACGCTCTTCCTGACCGCAGTCTCTGCCTGTAAGAACCAGTTCAAGCTCACGCGAAGCAGTCTTAGCGTCCTCAAAGAACATCTCGTAAAAATCGCCCAGTCTGAACATGAGTATAGTGTCCTGATAATTCTTTTTTATCTCAAGATACTGTCTCATCATCGGCGTCATTTCAGCCATCTGTTTTCACCTCAGTAAAATTTGTCTTCCTTAGTTTTAAAAATTAGTGGCAACCGCCGCATGAGCTGCATTCGCCTGAACAGTTGTGCTCATGAGCAGCAGGATCACAAGTAGCAGGATCTTCACCCTGAACACACATAGCAAGGATCTGTGTGAGATAATTCATCATATCG
>JAGBFD010000003.1 GCA_017936645.1 Clostridia bacterium | reverse complement strand
GTGAACATACCTGAACCGTGAACACGGCTGAGGAGGTCAACTTCTGCATTAAGCGGACGGATCTCATCGATACCACGACCGTCAACACGCTTGCCTTCGTCAAGAAGCCAACGACGAACAATGAACTTCTGAAGCTTGTAAAGGCAGTCATCGATCTTAGCGATCTCTTCGGGATAAATCTCATCGAACTTAGCGTGAACTGCATCGTAAATCGGGCGAAGAGCCTCATCACGTACACGCTTGTCATCTGTATCAAGAGCGACCTTAACGTCATCGATTGCGAACTCTTTGATTGCTTCAAACATCTCAGGAGCAGGATCGTTTGATTCGAATGCGATCTTTTCCTTACCAACTTCTGCTGTGATGTCTTCGATGAACTTAACGATTTCCTGGTTAACCTTGTGTGCATACATAATACCGTCAAACATATCGTCGTTTGATACTTCGTTTGCACCTGCTTCGATCATAGCAACAAGGTCTTTTGTTGATGCAACTGTAACAGCCATCTCAGAAACTTCTCTCTGAGCTTCTGTCGGGTTGATAACATATTCGCCGTTAACAAGACCAACTGATACGCCTGAAATCGGGCCGTCCCATGGAATAGCTGAGATTGAAATAGCTACAGATACACCGATCATAGCTGTGATTTCGGGTGAGCAGTCAGGGTCAACTGACATAACCGTTGCAACTACGCCTACATCGTTACGCATATCCTTCGGGAAAAGCGGACGGATAGGACGGTCAATAACACGTGATGCGAGAGTTGCTTTTTCGCTTGCCTTACCTTCACGGCGCTGGAATGAACCGGGGATACGGCCTACTGCATAAAGCTTCTCTTCAAAGTCAACTGAAAGCGGGAAGAAATCTACGCCTTCTCTGGGCTTGTCAGCCATTGTAGCTGTACAAAGAACTTCTGTTTCGCCATAGCGGATAAGACATGAACCGCCTGCGAGCTGAGCCATCTTACCTACTTCTACTACGAGCGGACGGCCTGCAAGTGTTGTTTCAAATGTTCTGAAATCTTTAAAAAACATCTTTCTTTACCTCTCTGAAAATTTATATTTCCATGTCAGGCAAGGATTTAGCAATAAACTCATAGCTCGACTTTCAAGCTATCAATTCACTGCTAAAATCCGAAATTTTTGCCTGACAACAGATTCAATTTAATGCGTTGTAATTACACAACAAGGCAGACAGTAAATGCTGAATTTGCTGTCTGCCCCAAATGCCGTAATTATTTACGAATGCCAAGTCTTGCGATGATTGAACGGTATCTCTCAATGTCTACCTTCTGAAGGTAAGCAAGAAGATTACGTCTGTGACCAACCATCTTAAGAAGACCACGTCTTGAGTGATGGTCCTTCTTGTGCTCCTTGAGATGCTCTGTAAGGTCGTTGATTCTCTTTGTAAGAACAGCGATCTGAACCTCAGGTGAACCTGTGTCACCCTCGTGAAGAGCGTATTCAGCCATGATAGCCTGCTTCTCTGCCTGTGTCATTATTTTCACCTCATTTAAAATATTTTACATGCTCCGGAATCCCAGGTTGAGGCAGGTGAACACCGCTTTGCGGTTAAGCCCAAAATCCGAGAAACGGAAACATAGCGAAGGTATTTTATCATAAATATTCCGGTTTGTAAAGGGGTAATTAAAAAATTTTGTTTCCGCAGTAAAAATTAAGGCATATACTGTAACGAGATGTTTAAAATAAAATCAAGCGGGTATGAGTAAACGGTGGCAGTCGACTGCCTGTGGGGAGCCGTGACTCGTCTTTTCTGACAAAGTACCTGCTTCAGATAGTCGCTGACGGTGCAAAAGTACCGTCAGCGATTCGGGTTTTACCCTTCTTTTATATTATAAGCAAAATGGCTGATAAATCAAATGTTAAATTTTAAAATGGCGTAATAATTATACTTTTCCCGTTGACCTGAAAAATAAAATTTATTATTATATAATTAAAGATAAGGCAAACCAAGGAGAACAACTATGACCAACAGAGAAAAACTTCATTCGGGTCAGATTTACTATCCGAGTGACGATGAAATTATGAAAGAACAGCTTTTATGCCTCGAAAAGCTCTATGACTACAATATGACACGTCCGCTCGAGCAGGAGAAACGTGAGGCGATGCTTAAAGATATGTTCGCTGAAATCGGCGAAGGCTGTTACATAGAGCCTCCCCTTCGTGCAAACTGGGGCGGTAAACACGTCCATTTCGGAAAGATGGTCTATGCTAACTTCAATCTTACCCTCGTCGACGATACACATATTTATGTCGGAGATTATACACTTATCGGACCGAATGTTACTATTGCTACGGCAGGACATCCGATCGACCCTGATCTGCGTGAAAAGGCCTATCAGTTCAACCGAAGTGTAAGCATAGGCAGAAACTGTTGGATCGGAGCAGGTGCGGTGATCGTCCCCGGTGTCACAATCGGTGACAACACAGTGATAGGTGCCGGAAGCGTAGTCACAAAAGACATACCCTCAGGTGTTGTTGCTGTAGGAAACCCATGCAGAGTTTTAAGAAAAATCGGTGAACACGACAAAGAATACTATTTCAAGGATTGCAAAATTGATTATAATAGTTTATAATATTATATTGTAGAAAATTGAGAGGAGTATCAGCCAATGAAACACCCCGAAATCGTAAAAAAAATGAGTCTTGAGCAAAAGGCAGCTTTTGTTTCAGGCTATGACTACTGGCATCTTGAGGAAGCACCCGAACTCGGCCTTCCTAAGCTTATGATCACCGACGGACCTCACGGTCTTCGTAAGCAGAACAAAGACAAAAAGACTTCTCAGGGAATCGGCCTCGGAAATTCAGTTCCTTCAACCTGCTTCCCTCCTGCTTCAACGTCTTCCTGCTCATGGGATGAAAACCTCCTCAGAGAAGAGGGCGTCGCACTTGCAGAAGAGTGTCTTAAAGAGGAAGTATCAGTTGTCCTCGGCCCCGGTACAAACATCAAACGTGCTCCTACCTGCGGCAGAAACTTTGAGTATTTCAGTGAAGATCCGTATCTTGCAGGCAAGTGCTCCGCAAGTTTTGTAAACGGTGTTCAGTCAAAGGGTGTCGGCACATCTCTTAAGCATTTTGCCTGTAACTCTCAGGAAGCTTTCCGTATGGTCGTCAACGAGGTTGTCGACGAACGTGCAATGCGTGAGCTTTATCTTACAGCATTTGAAATCTGCGTTAAAGAAGCTCAGCCCTGGACTATAATGAATTCATACAACCGTATCAACGGTGTTTACTCATCACAGAACGAATGGCTTCAGGAAAAAGTTCTTCGCGGTGAGTGGGGATTTGAAGGACTTATCGTTACCGACTGGGGTTCATCAGTTGACCGTATCCCCGGCCTTTACAACGGTACAGACCTCGAAATGCCTTCATCTGCAAGAATCAATACTAATAAAATTATCGCTGCAGTAAACAGCGGTGAGCTTGATATCGCTGTTCTTGACAAGAGAGTGGACACAGTTGTCGATCTCATCGTCAAGTCAAAGCCCGCACTTCAGAAGAAGCATACATATGACGTTGAAGCACATCACGCAATCGCACGTAAGGTTGCTGAGGGTTCAATGGTTCTTCTTAAAAACAACGACAGCATTCTTCCGCTTAAGAAAGGTCAGAAGGTTGCTGTCATCGGTGAACTTGCTGCTTCTCCCCGTTTCCAGGGTGCAGGTTCTTCAGTTATCAACCCCAACAAGCTCGACAACGCACTTGATGAACTCAAGAAACTCGGTGTTGACGTCGTTTACGCTCCCGGTTATGTCAAGAACAAGGACGAAATCAAGGATGACCTCGTAAAGGCTGCCATAGAGGCTGCAAAGAGTGCAGACGTTGCTCTCGTATTCGTAGGTCTTACAGATGAGTTCGAAGGTGAAGGCTACGACAGAGTAAATATCGAAATGCCGTCAAGCCACAACAACCTCGTTTCAGTCATAGCAAAAGCTAACCCGAACACGGCAGTTGTCCTTGCAGGCGGTTCTGTTATCAACCTTCCGTGGATAAATGAAGTCAAAGGACTTCTCAGCACAGGTCTCGGCGGTCAGGCTGTGGGTAGTGCTACAGCTAACCTCCTCACAGGTGCTGTCAACCCGTCAGGTAAGACTTCTGAAACATATCCCCTTTCATACGAAGATAACCCGACTTTCGGCAACTATCCCGGCGGCCCCGTAACAAGTGAACACAGAGAGTCTGTTTACATCGGTTACCGTTACTACGATAAAGCAGAGAAAGATGTTCTCTTCCCCTTCGGCTACGGTCTTTCATATACAACATTTGAGTACAGCGATCTTCAGGTTTCTGCGGACAGCATCAAAGATACCGATACGGTAAAGGTTTCTTTCAAGGTAAAGAATACAGGCAACGTTTACGGTGGTGAAGTTGCTGAGCTTTACGTTGCAGATAAGGAAGCTACAATCTTCCGTCCTGTCAAAGAACTCCGCGGATTCAAGAAAGTCTTCCTCAACCCCGGTGAAGAGAAAACAGTTACACTTGAGCTTTCCAAGAGAGCATTTGCTTTCTACAATGTTAAGCTCGGTGACTGGATGGTAGAGACAGGTGAATTCGATATCCTCGTCGGTGCATCAAGCCGTGACATCAAGCTCTCAAAGACAATTACGGTTGAATCAACAGTCAAGGCTGAAATCCCTGATTACAGAAAGACTGCTCCTGCATACTACACAGCAGACGTTAACGGTATGAACGGTGCTCAGTTTGAGGCTGTACTCGGAAGTGAGCTTCCTAAGAACGAACGTGATAAGTCATTGCCGATCGATATGTACTGCTGTCTTAACGATGCAAGACATACAAAGTGGGGCGGCAGAATGTGTAATGCCATCGAAGGCATTATGTCAAAATTCGGCTCTGCTGAAAACGGTGACGGTAAGATGATCGCTGCTATGGCAACTCAGATTCCTATCCGTAACTTTATGGCTATGAGTATGGGTGTTGCTTCACCTGAAATCATTGACGGTCTTCTTATGATTCTCAACGACGATCAGTCAAGCTTCGTCGGATTCAATAAGATTTTCTGGAGACTCGGCGGTGCACTCACAAGACTTCCCGCCCTTCTCAAATCAATCTAAACCCAAAAAGTTCTGAAGGATCTCGGCTCAAATCCGAGGTCCTTTTTATTGCCTTATTCTGAATTTATGATATAATAGTATTGAGAGGTGATGCAAATGAAAATCACATTTTTAGGTGCTGCTCATGAAGTCACAGGTTCATGTACACTTATTGAAGCCTGTGGCAAAAGAATACTTGTTGACTGCGGTATGGAGCAAGGTGCTGACATATATGAAAACTACGATTTACCCGTTTCTCCCGGTGAGATTGATGCTGTATTGCTCACGCACGCTCATATCGACCATTCAGGCAAACTCCCTGCAATGGTTGCCAACGGATTCAACGGAGTAATATATTCTACTCTCGCAACTCACCGTCTTTGTAAAATTATGCTTCGTGACTCGGCTCACATTCAGGAATCTGAAGCAGAATGGCGTAACCGTAAAGCAAAGCGTACAGGCGAAGAGCTGTATGTTCCCCTGTACACGCTTGCAGATGCCGTCAGAACAGAAACAATGTTTGAATCATACGGATACAACGAAAGTTTCGAAGTTTTTCCAAATATTGTAGTGAGATTTATTGATGCAGGTCATCTGCTCGGTTCATCATCAATTCACATAACCGTCAACGAAGACGGAATCGTACGAACTTTACTTTTTTCAGGAGATCTCGGAAACATAAACCGCCCGCTTATACGTGATCCTCAACAACCTGAAGGAGCAGACTATGTTATCATCGAATCCACTTACGGTGACAGAACTCACGAATCCCGTCCCGACTACGTAGGTCAGCTTGTCAATATAATACAATCAACCTTTGACCGTGGCGGTAATGTGGTCATTCCTTCTTTTGCTGTCGGAAGAACCCAGGAACTTCTGTATCTTATAAGATTAATTAAAGAAAAAAATCTTATAAGAAACCACAAAAATTTTCCTGTTTTTGTCGATAGTCCCCTCGCCGTAGAAACGACGAATATTTACTCTTCAGGAATGACGGACTACTATGATAAAGAAACGCTTGATCTGCTGAGCAGAGGAATAAACCCGATACTCTTTGACGGACTCAGGCTTTCCGTAACATCCGATGAATCAAAACTTATCAACGAAGATCCCACACCAAAAGTAATAATTTCCGCTTCAGGAATGTGCGAAGCAGGACGTATAAGGCACCATCTTAAACACAATTTATGGAGAAATGACTGTGCTGTCCTCTTTGTCGGATACCAGGCTGAGGGAACGATCGGAAGAAAACTGATTGACGGAGCAACCGTCGTAAAGCTTTTTGGAGAAGACGTAGTTGTCAAAGCTCATATTCATCAGCTTGAAGGTATAAGCGGTCACGCTGACAGAAATATGCTGACCGATTGGCTCGGCAATATGACAATTCACCCGAAAAAAGTCTTTGTTAACCACGGAAACGACGAAGTCTGCGACTTTTTTGCAAAACATATTGAAACAGAGCTCGGACTGAATGCTGTCGCCCCTTTCAGCGGAGATGAGTATGACCTTGCAAACGGATTCTGTACTGCAAAAGGAAGAATCATAAAAGTCGAAAAACACAGTGCACGAAAGAGAGCTAATGCAATATTTGAAAGACTGCTTGCCGCAGGTAAACGGCTTATGTCGGTTATCAATAAAAACAAGGAATCTTCAAATAAGGAACTCGCACGTTTTACTGACCAGATTAATGCATTATGCGACAAATATGACAGATAGGAAAAGGTGATGTAAAAAACTTTCATTTTTTACATCACCTTCATTTTTATTTATAAGCTTAGATAACGCCCTGTGACATCATAGCATCTGCTACCTTGATGAAACCTGCGATATTTGCACCTGCAACAAGGTTGTAACCAAGACCGTACTCCTCTGCTGCTGCAGCTGAAGAGTCGTGAATTGACTTCATGATTGACTTAAGTCTGTTGTCAACCTTCTCAGTTGTCCAGTTGTAACGGAGTGAGTTCTGAGTCATCTCAAGAGCTGAAACAGCAACACCGCCTGCGTTAACTGCCTTTGACGGAGCAACTGCCTTGCAGTTTTCCATAAGGTATGCAAGAG
>JAGBFD010000028.1 GCA_017936645.1 Clostridia bacterium | reverse complement strand
TCAAGAACCGTCAGCCTCTCGGCTCAATGCTTGTCAACGCAGGTGTAGGCGTCAGCCTCGACGGTTACTGTGCAGATATCATCAAGGAAGAGCTCAACGTCAAGGAAATCACATTCGTTGACGAAGCAAACGACCTTGTAAGCTACAACTTCAAGCCGCAGCTCAAGACACTCGGACCCAAGTACGGCAAGCAGCTCGGAGAGATCCGCACTCTTCTCGCTGATCTTGACGGCACAGCTGCTAAGAAGGAGCTCGACGCTGAAGGCTGCATCAAGCTTTCAATCAGCATCGGTGAAATCGAGCTTACAGCAGACGATCTCCTCATCGAAACAATTCAGAAGAGTGGTCTCTTCTCAGTTTCTGATTTCGGTGTAACTGTTGCAATCGACACAGAGCTTACACCTGAGCTTATTGAAGAAGGCTTTGTACGTGAAATCATCAGCAAGATCCAGACAATGCGTAAGGACGCTGACTTCAACGTAACAGACAGAATCGTTATTTCAGTTGCAGGTAATGACAAGATCGCAGAGATCATCACAAAGAATAAGGATATGATCTTCACAACAGTTGTTGCAGACGAGATTGTGACAGGCGAAGCACTCGGCACTACAGCTGAATGGAACATCAACGGTGAGAAAGTAACTCTCGGCGTTAAGGTTGCAGAATAATCTTATAAAATGAAACAGAGCAGTAATGATTTTAACGTCATTACTGCTCTGCCTTTTATTGACACTAAAAAACTAATAGTTTATAATCGGATATATATTATACTGCAGAAGGAGATCCTGTTATGTTTAAAGGCATTATGTCGGTTTTTCTGGCGATAGCGAGTTTTTTCAGTTCTTTTGTTGTGCAGATTGAAAGAATTCCTGAAAACAAATACAACAGCAACATTACTTTTGAAAGCATTTCTGCCGATGAAATCGCAATCAATGACAAAGAAAAGCAGGATTGCCGTGATTGGTTCAACGAAAACCTGCTTCTCTCAGACGGTTATGACGAGCTGCCGTACGACTTTACCGTCGGTGGTAAAGCACTGAGCAGAAATGTTGATGACTGGGACATATCCGTGAGCAAGGAAAGCGAAAGCGGTGCAGTTTACAAAGGCGGCAAAACCTCCTACATAACACTTGAGCACAAGTCAAGCTCACTCGTTGCAACGGTTGAAGCTACGATTTACGAAGAAAACGCAACCTGCGAATGGACTGTTTTCATTGAAAATGAAGGCACGGAAAATTCGCCCGTAATCAGCAAGTTCTATGCTGCCGATACCGCACTTGAAATTAAGAAAGCTGAGCTTTATTATTCGAAGGGAAGTAAAGACGAAACTTATGACTTTGCTTTGATGCAGAAAAATCTTACAGTCTTCCCCTCCACTTTCACAAGTGAGGACGGCAGATCAACAGACACCTATCTCCCGTATTTCAATGTCAGCGGTGAAGATGCAGGCATCGTTTTAGGTGTCGGCTGGACAGGTCTGTGGAAGACAGATATCAGCAAGACTGCAGGAAAAGTAAACCTTAAAGTAAAGCAGGAGAAGTTTAAAGCATATCTTCTCCCCGGTGAAGAAATCCGTTCACCTCTCGTTTCACTCAGTTTTTATAACAACGAAAACCCCCTCAAAGGCTTCAACACCTTCAGAACCTGGATAAGTAACTGCGTTTTTCCCGAAAACATCCCGGAAACAATGACAATGCTTGAATTTTCAGGTCCTATGCATACCCAGACAGCAGAGGAGCTTTTCGCAGCTGCTGACGGTTACGGTGAAGAGGTCTACGGCAAGATCGATTATTTCTGGATGGATGCCGGATGGTACAAATATACTGAAGGATGGCACGATTCAGTCGGCTCATGGGTTGCCAATCCTGACCGTTTTCCCAACGGCATAGTCGAAGTTTCAGACTTTGCGTCGACAAAAGGATGCGGTCTTGTGCTTTGGTTTGAACCGGAAAGAGTCCGCAGGGATACTCTTTTCCATATAAAAGGAAGGGAGAACGACAGATGGCTCATCGAAATCGAAGATAACGACAGCATTATGTGGAATCTTGCAAATGATGAAGCTACTGACTACCTGATCGATTACATTTCAAATTTCCTGAAAGATAACGGAATTTCAATCTACAGACAGGATTTCAACTTTTCGCCCGACATCTTCTGGAAACAGGCAGATAAGGAATACTACGACGGCAGAACGGGCATAACGGAAAACCACTATGTTTCAAACCTTTACAGATATCTTGACAGTCTGTGTGATAATGTTGACGGTCTGATTATTGACAGCTGTGCTTCAGGCGGCAGGAGACTCGACCTTGAGATGACACGTCGCAGCGTTCCCGTTTGGCGCAGCGACTACAACTGTAACCCTCACGAGGATATTCTCGAAGCGACACAATTTCAGACATTTGGTCTTTCATTCTGGCTTCCTCTCTCAGGAACGGTTACTTACAGCGAATCAGAATATGCAGCACGAAGTTCTATCATGCCGTTGACTCTCGAAACATTCGGAACAATCCACGGTGAGCACTACGGCGAGTACATCGATCAACGATCTATGATGAACGAATGTTACTACCCTCTTTCGTCAGGAAGTTATTATTCTGACAGAATGCTTGCGATGCAGTATTCCGACTACGCTGCACAAAACGGTATGGCTCTCATTTATAAACGTGCGGATGTTTCTGACAGTGAGTACACGGTAAGACTCAACGGACTTGATCCCGAAGCCGTTTACAAAGTATACGACTACGATTCACCGGAAAAGGTTTTGGAATTATCAGGTGAAAATCTTATGTCCGACGGCATACGTCTTACACTACCTGAAGGGGAAAAAGCATTTATTATAATGTTCTCATCAAAATAAATTATAAGTTCTACATTAAAACAATGAGCAGTAACAACCAAACGGTTGTTACTGCGTTTTCTTTCAGCGAAACCTGACCGAACATCTGATACGCCCTGCGAGGCTGATCAAATACTGTTCGACAAATTCGGGTTTGTCGAATTGTTCTGAATTTTTTTTGTAGGGCGTGACGCTTGTCGACACGCCGTAAGATTCAGCAGAATATCGGCACGTCGTAAACGTCGTGCCCTACAAACACAATCCGAGCGAGGTCGTAGGGGCAGATAGCATCTGC
>JAGBFD010000027.1 GCA_017936645.1 Clostridia bacterium | reverse complement strand
TATGCGTCAGATCGAGGATGAAAATTTTGAAACACATGCTTTCCATAAGCGCGTGTACGGAGAAAATGCAAAATATGAAGACTTTGTCAGTGGCTTCAAGGCAGAGCTTTTTGATGCAAAAAAATGGGCTGATCTCTTTCAGAAGAGCGGTGCGAAGTATATGAACATCGTTTCAAAGCACCACGACGGTTACTGTCTGTATAAGACCGACTATGCATGGAACTGGAACACGGTTGACGTAGGTCCTCACCGCGACTTTTTGCAGGAGCTCAAGGACGCACTTGCAGATACTGATGTTCGTTTCGGTGTTTACCATTCGGTTTATGAGTGGTTCCATCCTCTTTATCTTAAAAACCCTGAAGAGTATGCAACAGAACATCTTATCCCTATGCTCAAAGAGCTTATTGAAAAGTATCAGCCGAACACTCTCTTTACGGACGGTGAATGGGAGCATACATCGGATGTATGGCATTCAACAGAATTCTTACAGTGGCTTTACAATGAATCGAGTGTAAAGGATTTCATTGTTCCGAACGACCGTTGGGGTAAGGAGACAAGAGGTCGTCTCGGCGGAAACTTCACAACGGAGTACGGCTACATTGAAGCAGGACGAAAGATTGAAGATGTCGAACTTGACAGACCGTTCGAAGAATGCCGCGGTATCGGCCGTTCATTCGGCTTTAACCGTAACGAAGATCTTGCAGACTATCTAAGTGCAAAAGAGCTTCTTGAAATGCTCTGCGACCTCGTTTCAAAGGGCGGTAACTTCCTGCTGAATATCGGTCCTGCAGCAGACGGTACAATCCCTGTAATTATGGAAGAAAGACTTCTTCAGATGGGTGACTGGCTTCGTGTAAACGGCGATGCTATCTACGGTACACGTCTTTACTCAAAAGCACAGCAGGACGGTGTCTACTATACGAAAAAAGGTGACGATGTTTTTGCAATTATCAACCGTTTCCCGTTCGGCTCGCAGGTGCTCGAGCTCGTCGACTATGACGCTTGCCTTAAAGCAACTCTTCTCGGAAGTGATGCTCAGCTTGAAATTATTGATAACAACGGCAAGGCTGAGGTTATATTCCCTGCAATCAATCCCGATACTGTTGACAGCAGCTGGCTTTATACGGTAAAACTTTCCAAATAATATAAAGCCTCCGTTTGTGCGGAGGCTTATTTCAAAGGAGTACGAGATTATGAGAAAGAATTTTGGTTCTAAACCTATGACATATCCGCAGCCTGTTTTTATTGTTGCAGCTTATGATGAAAATGAAATTCCTAACGCTATGAATGCGGCTTGGGGTGGCATCGCTGAATCTGACCGTATAACTATGTGTCTCTCGGCAGGTCACAAGACTGTAAAAAATATCCTTGCAACAGGTGCTTTTACCGTCAGTATGGCTGATGCTAAACACGTGGTTGAATGTGATTATCTCGGGGTCGAATCAGGTAACAGAGTGCCCGATAAGATTGAAAAAGCAGGATTGCATACATTCAGAAGTGAGTTTGTAAATGCACCTCTCATCGAAGAATTACCTATGGCTCTTGAGTGTAAGCTTATCAGCTTTGATAAGGAAACAGACTGCCTTATAGGTGAGATTGTCAATGTCTGTGCAGACGAAAGCATACTTGATGAAAACGGTAACATTGATTATAAAAAGCTTGATCCGATTACTTTTGACCCGATGTACCATACATATATTACGCTTGGAGAAAGAGTGGGCAAGGCATTCAGCGACGGTAATGCCCTGAAGTGAGGTCAGCGTATGTTGTTTTATAATTCAGTAAAGAATTTATATCATAAACTTATATTTGCCCGTTGCGATGACGGTGGAGTAGCATACTATTTTTCTGCCAAGGATTTTGAAGGTCTGCACTCTGAAAAGTTTTCTTTCAAGGGTAATTCCGGTCAGAAGCTGCAGGGAAGTTTTTACTTTTATGATAACCCTTGCGAAAGCCGTGTCATAGTTTTTGATCACGGTATGGGCGGAGGACATCTGTCTTATATGAAAGAAATAGAGATACTCGCACGTCAGGGCTATAAAGTCTTTGCTTATGACCATACAGGCTGTATGGAATCTGAAGGTGAGTCCTCAGTCGGCTTCTCACAGTCCCTTAGTGATCTTGACTGCTGTCTTAAGGCGTTGAAGGCTGATGAGAGATATAAGAATAAAGCTTTCGCTGTTATCGGACACAGTTGGGGAGGATTTTCAACTCTCAATATATCGGCGTTTCATCCTGATCTGAGTCATGTTGTCGTGCTTTCGGGATTTGTCTGTGTGGATATTATAGCAGAACGTTTCGGTTTCCTGAAAAAGTATATCACGGAAATCGAAAATGAGGAAAACCCGATTTATGCTTCGTGTAATGCGGTTGACTCCCTTAAGAACACCAAGGCAAAAGCTTTACTGATTTATTCTGATAACGATAAAATGGTTAATAAACAAAGTAATTACGATTATCTTGTTACATCACTTAAAGACAGAGAAAATACAAGTTTTATACTTGAAAAGAACAAAGACCATAATCCGAACTATACGGCTGATGCCGTGAAATACCTTGCGGAGTATCTCTCGGTCCTGAACAAGCAGAGAAAGAAGCTTAAGACTTCCGAAGAGAAGAAGGCTTTTGTCAAAAGCTTTGACTGGGACAGAATGACAGCTCAGGATGAGCAGGTATGGCAGAAAATTTTTGAACATCTGAATAAATAAATTACGGATCCCGGGATATTCTCGGGATCTTGCTCTTTAACGTTTTGGAAGAATGTGTTATAATTCCTGCGAAAGAAGAGGTTAATATGCAGGATACTAAAATTAAAGATTTTACAAAAGGAAATATTACGAAACAGCTCATTGTTTTTGTGTGGCCGCTGTTTCTGTCAAACCTTCTGCAGGTAGTATACAATATGGTCGATATGATCGTCGTAGGTAATGTGCTCGGAAAGGAAGGCGTTTCGGCCGTTTCGGTAGGCGGTGACGTTACGCATCTGCTGACTTTTGTTGCTATGGGATTTGCAAATGCAGGACAGGTGCTTATTGCACGGTACATAGGAGCAGGAGAGAAAAGTAAGCTTGGCAGATTCATAGGAACGATGTGCGGATTTCTGCTTGTTTGTTCAGTAGTACTGAGTGTTCTCGGAATTTGTTTTCAGGATGTGATGCTCAGCCTTATGAATACTCCTGACGAGGCTTATGACGGAGCTGTAAGATATTCGACGGTCTGTATGCTCGGACTCGTTTTTATATACGGATATAATTTTACGAGTGCAATACTCAGAGGTATGGGTGATTCGAAGCATCCGTTTGTTTTTATCAGTATTGCTGCAGTACTGAATCTTATACTTGACCTTGTTTTTGTCATAGGCTTTAAATGGCAAGAAACCGGAGCTGCGTTAGCAACAGTTATCAGTCAGGGAGTCAGCTTTATCGCTTGCTCACTATTTCTTTTGAAAAATAAAGAGCGTTTTGAGCTTGATGTAAACTTTAAGAGTTTTATAAAGTGGGAAAAAGAAATGCTTTCAGCTCTTGTAAAACTCGGCACACCCATGGCGATAAAAACGGCTTCGATTCAGATTTCAAAACTGTTTGTAAACTCCTGGGTAAATTCTTACAGCGTTGAGGTTTCTGCTTTTGCAGGCATTGCTAATAAAGTTTCAAGCATAAGTAACCTTGTTTCGGCGGCGATGAATACCGGCGGTTCAACTATGGTAGGTCAGAATCTTGCAGCAAAAGAATATGGCAGAGTAAAGAAAATACTGAAAAATCTTGCAGCGATTACTTTGTCCGTAGCTTTGTTTTTCTCAGTTCTGATAATTCTGTTTCCAGAGCAGATTTTCGGCATCTTCACAGATGATGCTGACGTACTTTCGATTGCGGGAAAGTTTGTACCGATAGGAGTTTTACTCTTCTTCGGAAGTGCTCTGAGAGCGATAATGAATGCACTTCTCAACGGCAGCGGAAACTACAGGATTAATTTCGTGACGGCAATCCTCGACGGAATAGTTATGCGTATAGGACTTGCGGTACTTTTCGGACTGGCTCTCAGTATGAAGCATTACGGTTTCTGGCTTGGTGATGCACTTGCTGGGTTTACTCCGTTTTTTATAGGTGTGGTATATTATATTTCGAGTAAATGGAAAAAAGATACACGAACCTGATCGTAAAACAAGTAATGATTGTAAATGTACTAAAAATATAATGGAACAGTAAAATATGCGAATGGAGTGAGAGACTTGACAAATCTTCTGATAAAGATATTTGTAAAAGATAAAGACAATACTTCTAACCCTGCGGTAAGGGGCAGATACGGTATTCTCAGCGGATGCGTCGGGATTGCGGTAAACGTGATCCTTTTTGCTGCAAAATTCATAGTCGGCGTTATAACAAACAGTATTTCAATCACAGCTGATGCTGTTAACAACCTCTCTGATGCAGGTTCATGTGCTGTTACTGTTTTTGGCTTTAAAATGGCGGGAAAACCTGCTGATGATGAGCATCCTTTCGGTCACGGCAGAATAGAGTACATAACCGCTATGGTGGTTTCGTTTATCGTTCTGTTTATGGGTTTTGAACTTGCAACTCAGTCTATTGATAAAATACGCAATCCTGAAGATGTAAAATTCAGTTTGGTTGGTGCAATTATCATCGGAGTTTCGATTTTCGGTAAGCTGTGGCTTGCACTTTTCAACCGTAAGCTCGGCAAAAAGATCAATTCTCCTGCGATGACGGCTGTAGTTGCTGACAGCCTTAGTGATATTGCAGCTACAAGCGTAACACTTATAGCTTTGGTGCTTTCATATTTTTATCCGAATTTCCATATAGACGGTTGGTTGGGAATTATAGTTGCAGGTTTTGTACTAAAGGCAGGTTACGGTATATTCAAAGAAACTCTCAATTCTCTTATCGGAGAACCTCCGACCAAAGAAATGGTTGAAAAACTTGAACAAAAAATCCTCTCTTATGACAAGGTTACGGGTATTCACGACCTGATCTTACATAATTACGGTCCTGACAAATTTTTCGGCAGCGTTCACGTTGAAATGCCTTCGGATTATGATGTTTTGTACTCACATGACATTATTGATAATATTGAACGGGATGTTTTGTCTGAATTCGGGATTCTGCTTAGTATCCACTATGATCCTATAGTAGTCAATGATGATCGTATAAATGATCTGAAGGTTATCGCTGAAGATGCGGTAAAGAGAATAAGTGAAGATCTTTCGCTTCACGATTTCAGAGTTGTAGACGGTCCCAGTCATACGAATTTGATTTTTGATGTTGTTGTTCCAAGAAAGTTTCCTCTTTCAAATGATGACCTTATGGCTGAAATTTCGTCAGAAATTTCCAAAAGCGGAACAAATCTCTTTGCTGTCATGAATATTGAACATACTTTTGTGTAAACTTAACAAATTAACAGCTGTTTTTTGAATTATATTTTTCGTGTAAAATAACCTCTTTTTACTTTAAAAATTTTGTCAAATATAGTACAATACTTATGCATTGTTCTGAAATGTGGGACAAGCATTTAACTATTAATGCGAAGGTGGAACTGATTTATGAAAAACAAGTCAAATTACGACACAATTCCTGTCGGTCAGCTCGGTATTATTGCTTTGCCGGGATGCGAGGAACTTGCCGCAAAAATTGACCATTATCTCAAGACATGGCGTTATGAAAGAAACAGCGAGCATAAAGACACCCTCGCTTTTGCAGGCTACGAAAAAGATACTTATATCGTAGATATCAATTTCCCACGTTTCGGTACAGGTGAGAGTAAAGCGGCTCTCAAGCAGACTGTCAGAGGATACGATATCTTTATTCTTTGTGATGTTTTTAACTACGGTGTGACGTACAAAATGTACGGAATGGATGTTCCGATGTCTCCCGATGACCATTTTGCAAATGTAAAGAGAGCAATCAGTGCTATTGAAGGTAAGGCTAAGAGAATCTCAGTTATTATGCCGATGCTTTATGAAGGCAGACAGCACAAGCGTTCAAGCCGTGAATCGCTCGACTGTGCTAT
>JAGBFD010000026.1 GCA_017936645.1 Clostridia bacterium | reverse complement strand
TCAAGTGCATCCTCGTAAAATACCTCTTTGCCGTAGAACTTCTCGATCATTGCAAGAGGTGCCTTGCCCTTACGGAAGCCGGGAAGCTGAATCTTATTCTTCTGCTTGTTATAAGCCTTAAGGACAGCAGCCTTAAAGTCCTCTGCGCTTACCGCAACTTCAAGTGTGTAGATGTTTGTTTCTGTTTTGTTAGCTGATTTTAACATTGAAAACTTCCTCCTGTTTGGCATTTCGCTGTGGCGATACTACCACGAATACCTATTAACCCGATTATTATAGCAGATAGTTTCAAGGATTTCCATACCTTTTTTGTATATTTTTTGTGTTTTATCAAAATTTTGCCACCAATTTGGGACAGAATTCGAGGAAATCCGCAGAAACGAGGTCAAATTTCACTCCGTCACGCTCTTCACGGAATGCCCAATTAACCGACGGTCCGTGCAAATGCCCGTAGTAACAGCGTTTTGCGGACGAGGAAATAACTATTTCATATATCTCGTCGCAGGTCTGAGTCAGGCTGACGGGCGGGTAATGAAGAAAAATTATCGGTTCACCGCCAAGCTTTTCAGCGGCTTCAAGCGACATTTTAAGTCTGCCCGCTTCACGCAGAAGAACTTTTTCATCCTCCTTTTTCTCACAGTCGAAAAACCAGCCTCTCGTACCGCAGACTGTATAGTCACCCACTCTGTAAGCATTATTGAAAAGCACTTTTACGGTATTTATACCGTTTTCAGCAAAGAACTTTTCAGTCTTGCTTTTCGTCGACCACCAGTAATCGTGGTTGCCTTTCATTATAATTTTTGTTCCGTTGAGAGAATCAAGGAAACGGAAGTCTTCTAAAGTTTCTTCCATATTCATTCCCCACGAAACATCACCGGGTATCACAACGAAATCCTCGTTGCTCACAACGCGATTCCAGTTTTTTTCAAGTCTTTCTTCAAAATTCTGCCATCCGCGGAAAATGTCCATCGGCTTATCACAGGAAAAAGAAAGATGCGTGTCCGCTATCGCAAACAAAGACAAAGCTCTTCACCTCTTTTCATTGTATTAAGAATAATTTTAAAAAATGAATGCATAATAAAAACGTGACTTCACGTCACTTAAAAAAGTTTAAGGAGTAAACCCTGATGAAAAAGGAAATCAAGGAAATCAAGTGTAATGCTCACAACTGCATTTACAACGAAGACGGCTGCAAGTGCGTAGCAGGTCACATCGAAGTAGGTCCGTCAAGTGCCTGCACCTGTGCAGAAACAATCTGTGCAACCTTCGAACCCGGCAGCAACGTGAGCAAATAACCAACAGGGCGTACTTTTCAGTACGCCCGTTTTTTTTATTATTTAAGCATATCGAAAACGACCTGCTCCATCTCTTCTTTCTTGCAGCAGCCTGTGAATCTGGGAGTTTTGCCCTTGAGGTCTGCAAGCTGCGGCGGACACTCTTCGCCTGTCTGCTCTCTGAGAGCAAGTACCATATCAAACTCGTCCATACCGTCGCTCATACCCGGACGTACTGCATCAAGAACAGCCTTGCCGAACTTGAACGGATTTGCGGTAGATGCGATGACTGTCGGTGTTTCGTCGCCCGTTGTTTTCTTATACTCATCATAAACTGCGACAGCAACTGCCGTGTGAGTGTCGCAGAGATATTCATTTTCGCTGAATGTCTTTGCGATGCAAGCCTTTGTACCCTCATCGTCACAGCAGCCTGCATCAAAGAGAGCTGTTAGCTTTGCAAAAACTTCATCGTTAACCTTATAAGCTCCGTCCTTTGAAAGTGAACCCATCCACTCGCGTACGAGAGCATCATCCATACCTGAAAGAAGGAAAAGAAGTCTTTCAAGGTTTGATGAGATGAGGATGTCCATTGACGGGGAAATAGTTGTATAGAACTCCCTCTTACGGTTGTAGTCACCTGTCTTGAGGAAATCTGTGAGAACGTTGTTAGCATTTGAAGCACAGATGAGCTTCTTTACGGGTACACCCATTTCCTTTGCATAGTAAGCTGCAAGGATATTGCCGAAGTTACCTGTAGGTACTACTACGTTGATCTCATCGCCTGCGTTGATTTCACCCTTTTCGAGCATATCGCAGTAAGCAGATACATAATAAACAATCTGCGGAACAAGACGTCCCCAGTTGATTGAGTTAGCTGATGAAAACATCATGCCCTTTTCGTCGAGCTTTGCAGCAACGTTTTTATCAGTAAAGATCGCCTTAACGCCTGACTGAGCATCGTCGAAGTTACCTTCGATAGCACATACGCCTACGTTTGCTCCCTCCTGAGTAGTCATCTGAAGCTTCTGCATCGGGCTGACACCGTCATTGGGATAGAATACGAGGATTCTTGTATTTTTAACATCCTTGAATCCTTCAAGAGCAGCCTTACCTGTATCGCCTGAAGTCGCAACGAGGATTACAATCTGCTTATCGGGAGTTGACTTTGAAGAAGCAACCGTAAGAAGATGCGGAAGAAGCTGAAGAGCCATATCCTTGAATGCACAGGTAGGACCCTTCCAGAGTTCAAGGATTTCCGTTCCTTTAGTAAGTGTGTGAAGCGGAGCTACCTTATCGCTTGAGAAGCCCTCTTCGTAAGCACCTCTTACGCAGGAGTCGATCTCCTCTGCAGTGAAATCCGTGAGATAAAGAGAAAGAATTTCCTTCGCTCTGCCGATGTAGTCAAGCTTTGAAAGACGAATGATATCGTCCATAGTAATCTGCGGAATTGATTCCGGTACGAAAAGACCGCCCTCAGCAGAAATGCCGTGAGCGATAGCCTCTGATGAGCTGACCTTTATACTTTTGTCACGTGTACTTGTATATAACATATTCATTCTCCTCTGAATGTGATTTGTTTTAATCAATCTATTATATCATAACTTGTCAAGATACTCAACCGCTGAATGCGTTTTCTATGTAATTGATTTTGACCGGCTTTATTTTGTCATCGACAAAAACCTCGCACACATCAAAACGCGGCTGTTGCGTATACTGATACAGCTGAATAAAAAGCTTTGACGAAGCGATGATATTCGACTGCTTCTGAGCATCGACCGCTTCTTTCGGTGCTGAAATCGCGCCTTCGCCTCTGGTTTTTACCTCAACGAAACAGATGTAACCGTCCTTGCATCCCACTATGTCAATTTCGCCGAAACGGCAGCTGAAATTACACGCTAGGATCTTATAACCGTTATCTCTCATATGCCTTGCCGCATGGATTTCTCCCCAGACACCTTCTTTATTTGCCTTCATAAAAACTCTTTAAAAATGTGACTCTGTGTATTTCGGATGCTCCGTACTTCGTCAGCATCTCGTAGTGGAGCTTTGTACCGTAGCCCTTATGCTTTGCAAACTGATACTCAGGGTATTTTTCATCCATTTCGAGCATAAATCTGTCCCTTGTGACTTTCGCAAGGATCGATGCCGCGGCAATAGACATCGAGTTTGCATCACCTTTGACAATGGTACGGGTTGCGATACCGAGTCCGGGGTCACGGTTTCCGTCGACGAGTGCCATATCCGGCTTTATCTCAAGACCGTCAAAGGCACGTCGCATCGCAAGATACGTCGCCTGAAGGATATTGATTTCGTCGATCTCCTTCTCATCGGCGACAGCTATACTGTAAGCGAGAGCCTTTTCTTTTATCACGTCGAAAAGAGCCTCACGTTTTTTCTCTGTTAATTTCTTGGAGTCGTTTACTCCCTCTATAATGCAGCCTTCGGGAAGAATTACTGCCGCTGCACATACAGGTCCTGCAAGCGGACCTCTGCCTGCTTCATCAATTCCGCAGACAATGCCAAAGCCTTCTGCCTTGGCTTCGTTTTCATATTTAAACCAATCAACGGGTTCTTTGATAACCTCTTTTTTCATTTCTTCACCTGAAAAAGCAAGAGGCTGTTTTAAAAACAGCCCCTTTATTTTTAATTAATCAACGATAACTGTACCGTCTTCCTTAACGGTAATCTTGTCGCCGTCCTTAACTGCCTTAAGGAAATCTTCGCCGAGGCTATCAACAGCAACGATTGAATTGTCTGTCCATACGTCTGCAAGGATAACACCTGCAGCAGCGAGAGAGTCAATCGGCTGTGAGAAAAGCATTGCACTCGGAGCGAGCTTGAGAGCTGCAACAGTATAGATAACCATACCGCCTGTTGTAGAACCGATAGTCTGAGGAAGGCAGAGAACCTTACCTGTGAGGTTTTTGCCGAAAACGTCAGGGTTATTCTGGTCAGAACCGATAACGTAATCCTTACCTATGACAGGAATATCGTGAAGGAGAGCTGTCTTCTGGAAAGTTGCAAG
>JAGBFD010000025.1 GCA_017936645.1 Clostridia bacterium | reverse complement strand
TGCGTCCGACAGCAGAAATTGAACTCAACGGTCTTGCAACAAGCGACGAAATTACACTTGTACTTGCTGATGTTGCAACTCAGGAAAGTAAGGATTCAAATGTTGTTTCAAGCTTTATTGATTATGTTACACCGTCATCGGCAACGATAACAGTCGAAAACATAATACCCGTTGTCGAAGAAGAACCTCTCTTCAATTTCGGTGTAACAGAAAAGCATATTCAGAAAAAGTATGATATGATCTATTATCCTGCTACATTCGACTTTTCGATGTACGATGATGCAAATATCAGATATTTAGGCATCTGTCAGGAAGTGGCGAATGTAGAGTTAGGCAGCAAAACAAAAGTCATAGCTAAGTATATTTATGATGCAACCACACTTAAGTTTATAGAAGTGTATACAAACGGATTTGATTCAACGGCTAAGGTATTGGAACAGGGTTCAACGGGCGAAACAGGCCCCGACGGTCAGGAATACGATTACATCGTTGTACAGGCAGACTTTTCAACAATTAACTATTCAAACGAAAGCGGACCGTATTATCTTAAATTCTCAGTTCTTGAGGATAACTTCATTAACGAAGACGGAACAGTAAGAACAGTCGTTGACAACGCACCTTACGAGGCTGCACCGGGCGAACAGCTTTTCGTATGGGAAGTAACGGATGCAGACGGTATTGCACAGAATATAGGCGACAGAGTTAAGCTTAACTCCGCGAGCCTTGAAGAAGGACCGTATACTTATGAGGATCTGCTTCTTAAAGACAATCTTACTGAAGTAAATATGTATATAGGTAACGACATCTCCGCGGCTCACGCAAGAGTTGACAACTTTGCATACTATCCTTGCGAATTTATGACGAGAAGAAGCTATGCTGATCTCATCAGAAGCCTTACAGGCTTTGAGGACGGTTCGACTCAGGTTCAGTTCATAATGAGCTACGATTCAAGCACATTGGAGCTTATCGATGCTCTTCCGTCAAAGGAGCTTTATGACATCGGCGGAACGGCTACTGTAATCGAAACAGGGGATTTGAATTACGCAGAAGATCCGGACAGAAGATATGCAATAGTCCAGATAGATTTCGAAGGCTTTGCAGATATTAAAAACGGATATTTCTTTACTCTTAAGTTCAATGTCCTGAAAGAAAACTTTATAGATAAAAACGGACGAGCGATTGATCTGGTCAGATTTGAAAGCTTCACGGACGATGCTACGTATGTAGCATCCTGCTTCTGGAAAGTTACTGACAATCAGGGTAAATCATACGATATCAACTGGTACGTTTTAAACGGACATATGGATGTGGATTCTCTTGAAAGCTACAACGATCTTATCATCGAAGGCTATGAACCCTTCGACCCGACACTCATCAGTGATGTGACAGAGGTTACGTACGTTCAGCAGGAAGACACACGCAAGACATTCACAGTCAAAGCTAACGGCAGAAAGACAATGATTCAGTTCATCGAGCCTGACGGCGGAACGAGAACATACGACCGTTACAACAAAAATGTTAAAATTACAAGCTATAACGCAGACAGTGAAGTCGTCAATGCAATGGCACGTGACCTCGCTTACGAAGTATGGGAAATTTATTCCAATATGAGCGTTGGTGTTGAAATTCAGGTTCGTGGCAAGGAAAACGGCAAATGGGACGACATAAAACACAGATTTACAATCGAGCCGTACAGTCCTGTCGTTTCAATGGAGCTTTCTGCAGACTCAGGTAAGAAGGGTGCTGTCCCTGCAACGGTTGTCGCAGACGAAAAGACAGAAAAAGTAATGTTCAAAATGCCGAATGATACTTCTGTTACAATTTCAAATTTCACAACAGACGAAAACGGCAACAGAGTATTCACGGGTAAAGCCTGGATGAACGAAGACGGACTCAATGAAATCAAAGTTTATATCCGCCGAGATAACGTCTGGAGACAAGTAGGCACACTTGAATATACGGTTGAATAATCCCTTTTAATAATATTTACTCCTAACCAAGAATTCCCGAGGGTAACCTCGGGAATTCTTTTTTGGATTGTTTTTGCTCTATCGGAAATATACTGTAAAAGTCAGGAATGGCGAGCAAAAATAATTTCAAAAACCTCTTGACAAACTACTGCACTCGTACTATTATATGTTTAGTACGGGTGCAGTTTGCCTTGCGATCGTTCAGGAAAATGATACGGAATGAGCAAAGGAATCTTTTAAAGATTATGTTGAACTGATGACTGCGGATTGGGTAAATAACAAATCAATCCTCCGTCTTTTGCTTCGCAAAATCCACCTCCTTTTCAAAGGAGGCCATGGAGAGGAACCAAGCCGGAAGGCTTTTAATATATACTA
>JAGBFD010000024.1 GCA_017936645.1 Clostridia bacterium | reverse complement strand
TAAGGCTGTCTCGTATCTGAGCTTGGTTCCCTAACCGTTACGACTGTATAAGGAACCACGGCAAGCACCGTTACCATAGCTTAGGGCTTGGAAGAGTCCGAAAGTGGCTGAATTCAGCAATCCGGGTGGTCCCGCGGTAAATTTGTTTATCGTCCCTGAAGCACAGAGTGTTTCAGGGTTTTTTTTATGAATAATTAAGGAGAATTTTTATGAGAAAGATTCATGTATCAGACATTACATTAAGAGAGTGCGCAGGTTCAGTTGACCATTCACTCAGTTTTAAAGAAAAAATTGAGATGGCAAAACTAATGGATAAGCTACATTTCAACAGCATTGAAATGCCTGAAATTAAAAATGTCTCTACAGATGTTCTTTTGATTAAAACGATAGCTTCACTTATGAAGCATTCTGAGGTTTGTGTACCTGCAGGTATGACCGCTGAGAGCGTTGAAACGGCTTGGAGCAGTGCAAAAGGTGCCAAGAAAGCTTCGCTCAAGGTAAGTGTTCCTGTTTCTGCAGTGCAGATGGAGTACAAGTGCGGAAAGAAGCCTCCTGTTGTAAAGGAAATGGTGACTTCTCTTATCGCTGAGTGTAAGAAATATACAGATGATGTTGAGTTTTCGGCAGAAGATGCCATCAGAGCCGAAAAGGAATTCCTCTGTGATGTGATCCGTACAGCAATCGCTGCAGGTGCTAAACGTATCAATATCTGTGATTCTGAAGGTACGGTTATGCCGTCAGAAATTTATGATTTTGTAAAATCACTTTTTGCAGAAGTTCCCGAACTCAACGATGTGGTTCTCTCAGTTGAACTCAGCGATCAGCTCAATATGGCTGTTGCTTGTGCATTCGCTGCAATCAGTGCAGGTGCAGGGGAGATAAAGACAACTGTAGAGGGCTTCAGCTATCCGTCAATTGAGGATGTAATGAATGTCTTTAAACTCCGTGGAGACTCAAACGGCATTCAGAGTAAAATCCGCACAACGGAACTTACTCGTGTTGTAAATCAGATGAAGAGAATGGTGAACACTACAAAAAGTGAGACTTCACCGTTTGAAAACGGTGTAAATGATAACGGAGAGTCACTCACTCTTGATAAAAATGATGATATTTCAACTGTTATCAAAGCTGTCAAGAAAATAGGATATGATCTTTCTGAAGAAGATAATTCTAAAGTTTATGAAGCATTCAGACGTGTTGCCGCAAAGAAAGAGTTTGTGGGAACTAAGGAACTTGAAGCTATTATTGCTTCTACTGCGCTTCAGGTACCTGCAACATATACGATTGAGAGCTATGTAATCAACAGCGGTAACGTGATAACCGCAACTGCAAACATCCGTCTTCTTAAAAACGGTGAGACGATGAGTGGCGTGAGTGTTGGTGACGGACCGATTGATGCAGCTTTTCTTGCAATCGAGCATATTATCGGTCATCATTATGAACTCGATGATTTCCAGATTAAATCAGTAACGGAAGGCCGTGAGGCTATGGGTTCTGCACTTGTAAAACTTCGTGCTACGAATGGCAAGCTTTACTCAGGTACGGGTATTTCGACAGACGTAATCGGTGCGAGTATCAGAGCTTATGTAAGCGCACTCAATAAAATCGCTTACGAGGAGGAATAAAGGTGAATTTAGCTTTTTCGACAAAATTCCATAAGGCTTCGGGCTTTGGCGATTTTTTGAGAATTGCCGACGAACTTCGCTATGACGGAATTGAAATTCATGATATAAAAGCAGAAGTCTTTTCGGGTAAAACTTCACCGTTCAGCCCCGATATGGTATCTGCGACAAAACGTACTCTTGTAAATGCAGGAAAGTCGATCGTCGGTATCAATGTCGGCTGCAACATTGCAGACAGAACTGCCGCTGAGGAAAATATGCATAAAATTGAAACTGCGGTTTCTGTTGCTCGAAATATAAATGTTTCCTATGTAAAGGTTTATGCAGAGAGTGACGATGAGAATACTGTTGATTACGTTACCGAATTTATGTCAGGCGTTATCAATGTTTGTGAAAAGAACAATGTAGTTGTGCTTATTGAAACAAAAGGTGTTTTTGCAGATACGGATAAACTCTGCAGTCTTCTCAATTTCTTTGCAAGCGATTTTATCGGTGCGGACTGGAATATGTATGAAACATATTTCAAAGCAGGTGAAGATGCTGAAAAGACGATCAAAAACCTTGGTGCTTACGTTAAGCTTGTTCATATGACAGACGCGCAGGAGTATGGCAAGCACACTCTTATAGGTGAAGGCAGACTTCCTGTCGAGGAGATGACAAATGCACTCCGTTCAATCAACTATGCAGGCTTTGTCTGCATAGAGTGGGATCCCGAATGGGTGAGCGAGATTGATGACCTTGAGATTATTCTTACCCATTATGAAAGCTTCATGGAAGCTATGGGTAGCACAAAGAGCAATAAAAAATATTTCTATAACAAAACAAGAACAGGCAAGTTTGTGTGGGAAAAAGAAGAACTTATCGAAAAGACATTTTCACAGGTTCTTGACACTATGGTTGAAGAGTTTCCGGATCAGCTTGCGTTTAAATATACAACACTTGATTATACGAGAACTTATTCGGAGTTCCGTGACGATGTAGATACTTTTGCACGTGCACTTATCGCAATGGGTGTAAAGGCGGGTACTCATGTTGCGGTGTGGGCTACAAATGTACCGCAGTGGTATATCGCTTTCTGGGCAGCAACTAAAATCGGTGCGGTTCTTGTTACTGTCAATACTGCATATAAAATTCACGAAGCCGAGTATCTTTTCAGACAGTCAGATACGCATACTCTAGTTATGGTACAGGGATACAGAGATTCTCACTATGATGAGATTATGGCTGAACTTTGTCCCGAGCTTGAAAATCTTAAACTGGGTGAGCAGCTTCACTCAAAGCGTCTGCCGTTCCTTCGTAATATTATTACCGTTGGTTATGAGCAGAAGGGCTGTATGACCTGGAATGAAGCTGTTGAAAAGTCTTCACAGGTACCCGTTGAGGAAGTTTATCGTATGGCATCCCTTGTAAAGAAGGATGACGTATGTAATATGCAGTACACTTCAGGTACTACAGGCTTCCCGAAAGGTGTAATGCTTACTCACTACAATATTGTAAATAACGGTAAGTGCATAGGCGACAGAATGGATCTTTCAACAGCTGACAGAATGATGATTCAGGTTCCGATGTTCCATTGCTTCGGTATGGTTCTTGCAATGACAGCAACGATGACACACGGCGGCACGGTATTGCCCTTGCCTTACTTCTCACCGAAGTCTTCGCTTGCGTGTGTCAATAACGAAAGAATCACTGCTTTCCACGGTGTTCCTACGATGTTTATCGCTATGCTTCAGCATCCTGATTTTGAAAAGACGGATTTCTCATATGTCAGAACAGGTATTATGGCAGGTTCGCCATGTCCTATAGCTAAGATGCGCGAAGTTGTCGATAAGATGAATATGAAGGAAATAACTATCGTTTACGGTCAGACTGAAGCTTCACCGGGTTGTACTATGTCAAGTACGGATGATCCGCTTGAAGTACGTGTTGCAACGGTGGGCAGAGCATTACCTAAGATCGAGTGTAAAGTTGTCGATCCCGAAACGGGACTTGAATGTCCTGATAACGTAAACGGTGAGTTCGTAGCTCGCGGTTACAATATTATGAAGGGATATTACAAGATGCCTAAGGCTACTGCTGAAGCTATCGACAAGGACGGTTGGCTTCATACGGGTGACCTTGCTTGCAGAACGCCTGACGGTAACTTCAAGATTACGGGCAGACTTAAGGATATGATCATCCGTGGCGGTGAAAATATCTACCCGAAGGAAATCGAAGAGTTTATCTATACTCACGATAAGGTCAAGGATGTTCAGGTTATAGGTGTTCCCGATGAAGGTCTTGGTGAAGAGATTATGGCATGCATCATTCTTCATGAAGGACAGGAGATGACCGAGGCGGAGATGAGACAGTACGTTCTCGATCATATGGCAAAGCATAAAGTGCCGAAGTATATCGACTTTGTCAAAGAGTTCCCGATGAATGCCGCAGGTAAGATTCTTAAGTATAAAATGCGCGAAATGGCGATCGAAAAATACGGTTTGCAGAAAGCAAGTTCGGTCGTTACCGCATAACCATTATATATTACGGATTGTAATAAATGCATTACAAAATGTATCTTGAAATTAATATATAATGAGTTTATAATGTATTGCAACAAGTAATTGTTGTTAAAGGCTGTGACGAAGACGGTTGCGTTTTCGAAACTTTAAGAGAGTCAGCGGGTGGTGCGAGTCTGACAGTTTCGGGGCGAGGATGACCTATCACTTCTGAGCCGGAGAGATGAAAGCATCGTGCAAATAGTTTCTTCCGTATGACTACGTTAGTGTTAAGGGATTGATTGATCCTGTTGAGTGGCACAAAGCGATAGCGAAGTGCAATTTGAGTGGTACCGCGGATTATTTTCCGTCTCAAAGTTTTATACTTTGGGACGGTTTTTGTTTTGTACGAGAATTTATGATGCATTAAAGGAGGCATTTAAATGGAAAACAACACAACCAATAAACTCTTTGAGGTGGCTCAGCGAATTAAGGAAATGCGCGATATCTGTGGCTTCACCATAGAGGAAATGGCGGAAAAAACCGAAGTTACGGTTGAACAGTATAAAATTTACGAAGCAGGAGAAGTTGATCTTCCGTTTACTTTTGTTCACAAGTGTGCGCTTGCATTTGATATCGGCCTTACAGACCTCCTTGAAGGACATAGTGCCGTACTTACATCATACACCGTTACAAGAAAAGGTAAGGGTCAGACGACTGCAAGTGAAAACGGCATCGAAATCAAAAACCTTGCTCCGAAATTCCGAAAAAGACTTTCAGACCCTTATATGGTACGTTATGAGTACTCTGCTGAGCTTGAAAATAAGCCTATCCATACTACAACTCACGCAGGTCAGGAGTTTGACCTCGTTATCAGCGGTAAGCTTAAAGTAAAGATCGGCAACCACGAAGAAGTTCTTGAGGAAGGCGACAGTATCTATTACAACAGCTCAACCCCTCACGGTATGATTGCTGTAGACGGTAGAGACTGTGTGTTCCTTGCAATGATTATGGCAACAGACGAGCCGGTTGAAAAAATCGTACATGACAGAGCTGTAAAAGGAACAAAAACTTCAGGAAGTCTTGTGTGTGAGAAATTTATTGATGCTACCGAAGATGAAAACGGAAATCTTGTTTCAATCGATTTCAACAACGAAGATTCATTTAACTTTGCTTTTGATATTGTTGATAATATCGGCAGAAAGTCTCCGGATAAGCGTGCGATGATCCACGTTGACAGAGATAAGAACGAAAGAATATTCACATATAAGGATATCAAAGAACATTCAAGCCAGGCGGCAAACTACTTTAAGTCACTCGGCATCAAGAAGGGTGACACGGTTATGCTTGTTATGAAGCGTCACTATCAGTTCTGGTTTGCTATCCTCGGTCTTCATAAAATCGGTGCGGTTGTAATTCCTGCAACCAATCTCCTTGTTCAGCATGACTTTGAGTACAGATTCAAGGCTGCCAATGTTTCAACAATCATATGTACTGCAGACGGTGATACCGCAAGACAGGCTGAGCTTGCAGATGCTGTAACAGGTACACTTAAAAATAAAATTATGGTTAACGGAACAAGAGAAGGCTGGCATAACTTCGATGAAGAGTACTGTCTCTTCAGCCGTCGTTACAGAAGAGAAGAAGATGCACCGTGCGGTGATGATCCTATGCTTATGTTCTTCACTTCAGGTACAACGGGCTATCCGAAAATCGCTACACACAGCTTCAAGTATCCTCTCGGTCATTATATCACTGCAAAGTATTGGCACTGTGTAAGCAAAGACGGACTTCACTTTACGATCTCAGAAACAGGTTGGGGTAAAGCTCTCTGGGGTAAGCTCTACGGTCAGTGGCTGTGCGAAGGTTCAATATTTGTATATGACTTTGACCGTTTCGATGCAGCGGATATTCTTCCGATGTTTGCAAAGTATCAGATTTCTACTTTCTGTGCACCTCCGACAATGTACAGAATGCTTATCAAGCAGGATATCAGCAAGTATGATTTAAGCTCGATCAAGCACGCAACGGTTGCAGGTGAGGCACTTAACCCTGAAGTTTTCAAACAATTCTATACAGCTACAGGACTTACTCTTATGGAAGGTTTCGGTCAGACCGAGACAACACTTTCAATCGCAAATCTCACAGGTATGAATCCGAAACCGGGTTCAATGGGTAAACCTGTTCCTCTCTACGATATTCAGATCCTTCGTCCTGACGGAACACAGGCAGAGCTTGGTGAAACGGGTGAAATCTGTATCAAAACAAGTGATAAAGTTCCCTGCGGTCTCTTCCTCGGATATTATCTTAACGAAGAGAAGACAAAAGACGTCTGGTATGACGGTTACTACCATACAGGCGATACAGCATGGGCAGACGAAGACGGATACTTCTGGTATGTCGGTCGTGTTGATGACGTTATCAAGTCATCAGGTTACCGCATCGGACCGTTCGAAATCGAAAATGTTATCATGGAGCTTCCTTATGTTCTTGAGTGCGGTGTTTCTGCTGCACCTGATGAGATCAGAGGTCAGGTAGTAAAGGCAAGCATTGTACTTACTAAGGGTACAGAGCCGACTGAAGAACTCAAAAAGGAAATTCAGAAATATGTTAAGGAGCATACCGCACCTTATAAGTACCCGAGAATAGTCGAGTTCAGAACTGAGCTTCCAAAGACTATCAGCGGAAAAATTATCAGAAATCAGCTTTGATTACGGGTTGAAAATTTGAAAAGAGGTGATACAATGGAATCTAAGCGCGTGACTCTTTTTGCAGGTCATTACGGCAGCGGAAAGACAAATATTGCAGTTAATTATGCATTACAGCTGCGTAAAGAAGGAAAACCGGTAGTTATTGCCGACCTTGATATCGTTAATCCGTATTTCCGTACGAAAGACAGCGAAAAGGAATTGACTGATGCGGGAATCAGACTGATTTCATCTGAGTATGCAAGCTCAAACGTTGACCTTCCGGCATTACCGCAGGACGTTTATTCCATTGTTGATAATAATACTGAGTATGCTGTTATGGATATAGGCGGTGACGACAGGGGAGCATATGCCCTTGGCCGTTACGCTGACAGCATTAAAAAAGAAGACAACTACGAGATGTTTATGGTTATCAATATGTACAGACCTCTGACAAGGGATGTTGAAAGCACTCTTGAGGTTATGAAAGAGATTGAGGCAGCTTGCGGTATGAAATTTACTGCAATCGTAAACAACTCAAATATAGGTGAAGAGACGACAGAACAGGATGTGCTTGATTCGCTTGATTACGCACGTAATGTTTCCAAAGCAACGGATCTTCCCGTAAGGTTGACAACTGTCGACGAAAAGTTGTATAATAATCTGTACGGCAAAGTGGATAATCTGATGCCACTCAGACTACAGGAAAAGATAAACTAAGAGAGGTAGAATTATGGCAAAAGTAACATTCAAAACAGACCTTTGCAAGGGCTGCAGCCTTTGCGTCGGTGCTTGTCCGAAAGGTATCGTTAAACTGTCAGAAACAAAGCTCAATGCTAAGGGACATCATCCTGCAGAAGTGACCGAGCCTGAAAAGTGCATCGGCTGTGCATTCTGTGCTACAATGTGTCCTGACTGTGTAATTACGGTAGAGAGGTGAAAAAAATGTCAGAAAAAGTTCTTATGAAAGGAAACGAAGCTATTGCTGAGGCTGCTATTCAGGCAGGCTGTCACCATTACTTCGGATATCCTATCACACCGCAGACTGAGGTTGCGGCTTATATGGCAAAGCGTATGCCGAAAATCGGCGGAACTTTCCTTCAGGCTGAAAGTGAAGTTTCTGCTATCAATATGGTAATCGGTGTTGCATCAACAGGTAAAAGAGTTATGACATCATCTTCAAGCCCCGGAGTTTCTCTTAAGGCTGAGGGTATCTCATACCTTGCAGGTTGCGACCTTCCTGCTGTTGTTGTTAACGTTCAGAGAGGCGGCCCCGGTCTCGGCGGTATCCAGCCTTCGCAATCAGACTATTTCCAGTCAACAAAGGGCGGAGGACACGGTGACTATCGTAACATCGTACTTGCTCCCGCTTCAGTTCAGGAAATGGCAAGCCTTACAGTTAAGGCTTTCGACCTTGCAGACAAGTACAGTATGGTTTCAATGATCCTTGCTGACGGTACAATGGGTCAGATGATGGAGCCTGTTTCTTTGGATATAGGTGAAGTCAAGACATATGAAAAACCGTGGGCACTCACAGGTACAAAGTGTGAGCGTGAACATAATATCGTAAACTCACTTTACCTCAAGCCCGAAGAGCTTGAAGTAAAGAACTTCGAAAGATATGAGAAATACAAGTCAATCGAAGAAAATGAAGTAATGTATGAAGAGTACCTTATGGATGATGCTGAGGTGTGTATTGTTGCGTTCGGCATCACTTCACGAGTAGCTAAGAATGCTGTCAATGAGGCACGTGCAAACGGTGTCAAGGTCGGTATGATCCGTCCGATCACACTCTGGCCGTTCCCGAAGAAGGTTCTTGCAGATGCAGCAGAAAAGTGCAAGGCTTTCATCTGTGTTGAAATGAATATGGGTCAGATGATCGAGGACGTAGAACTTGCAATCCGTTGCAAGAAGCCCGTTTACCTCTGCAACCGTGTGGGCGGTATGATTCCGACACCCGAAGAGGTACTTGCAAAAATCAATGATGTTAACGAGAACGGAGGTGCGTTCTGATGTCAGTAGTATTTGAAAAGCCGAAGTCACTCACAGATGCAGTGCTTCACTATTGCCCGGGTTGTACACACGGTATTATTCACCGTCTTGTAGCAGAAGTTATTGATGAACTCGGCATCGAGGGCGATACAATCGGTGTTGCTCCCGTTGGTTGTGCCGTTATGGCATATAACTATTTTACCTGCGACTTTGTACAGGCTGCACACGGACGTGCTCCTGCTGTTGCAACAGGTGTCAAGAGAAGCGATCCTTCAAAGATCGTATTTACATATCAGGGTGACGGTGACCTCGCAGCTATAGGTACTGCAGAAACAGTACACTCAGCAGCAAGAAGAGAGAATATCACTGTTATCTTTGTAAACAATGCAATCTACGGCATGACAGGCGGTCAGATGG
>JAGBFD010000001.1 GCA_017936645.1 Clostridia bacterium | reverse complement strand
CTTTTTAAAAAGCCAATCATTAGGCGACGCTTAAGCGTTCCTGTTAATTTATTGGAGGTGTTATTTTGGACGCAGCAACAAAAAAACAGTTACAGATCAAAGCATGCAATGTTCGCATGGGTGTAATTGAAGGCGTTTTCAATGCAAAATCAGGTCATCCCGGTGGTTCATTATCAATAGCAGATGTACTCACATATCTCTATTTTGAACACATCAATGTAGATCCGAAAAATCCGAAGGATGAGAACAGAGACCGTTTCGTTCTTTCAAAGGGACATACGGCACCTGCTCTTTATGCAGTACTTGCACACAAAGGATTTTTCCCGGTATCGGAGCTCAAAAATCTCCGTAAACCCGGCTCAATGCTTCAGGGTCACCCGAGTATGAAGCTCACACCCGGTGTCGATATGAGCACAGGCTCACTCGGTCAGGGTATCTCTACAGCAGTAGGTATGGCTCTTGGCGGAAAGATTGATAATAAGGATTACAGAGTTTATACAGTACTTGGCGACGGTGAAATTCAGGAAGGCCAGGTATGGGAGGCAGCTATGTTTGCTTCAGCAAAGGGACTTGATAACCTTTGTGCAGTAATCGACAACAACAATCTTCAGATCGACGGTTCAGTTGCTGAGGTTAACTCTCCTTATCCTATCCCTGAGAAGTTCCGTGCATTCGGTTGGAATGTTATTGAGATTTACGGTCACTCTTTCGATGAGATTGATGCAGCATTCAAGGCAGCATCAGAGTTCAAAGGTAAGCCTACAGCTATCACCGTTAAGACTGTAAAGGGCTGCGGTGTTTCATTTATGGAGGATCAGTGCTCATGGCACGGTACAGCTCCGAATGCAGAGCAGTATGAGCAGGCAATGGCAGAACTTCAGGCAAAACTTGCAGAATTGGAGGCATAATCATGGCAGATGTAATTAAAACCGCAACCAGAGATGCTTACGGCCAGGCTTGGGTTGAATTAGGCGAAAAAGATAAAAGTCTCATCGTTATGGACGCCGACCTTGCAGCAGCTACTAAGACAGGTGCTTTTAAAAAGGCTTTTCCTGAAAGATTTTACGATGCAGGTATCGCTGAGGCAAACCTCGTAGGTGTTGCAGCAGGTCTTGCAACTACAGGTCATACAGTTTTCGCAAGCTCTTTTGCAATGTTCCTCGCAGGACGTGCTTTTGAGCAGGTACGTAACACTATAGGCTATCCTCACCTTAACGTAAAACTTGGTGCAACTCACGCAGGTATTTCAGTAGGTGAAGACGGTGCATCTCATCAGTGCTGTGAGGATATTGCACTTATGAGAACTATTCCCGGTATGGTTATCATTAACCCTGCAGATGATGTTGAAGCTCGTGCGGCTGTCCTTGCAGCAGCAGAGTATGAGGGTCCTGTATATCTTCGTTTCGGTAGACTTGCAGTGCCGAGATTCAACGATCCTGACAACTATACATTCGAAATCGGCAAGGGTATCGAAATGGCAGACGGCAGCGACGTTACAATCATCGCTACAGGTCTCATGGTTAATGAAGCTATGATTGCAAAGGATATGCTCAAGGAAGAGGGAATTTCTGCAAGAGTTATCAATATCCATACAATCAAGCCTATCGACAGAGACATCATCCTCAAAGCAGCTAAGGAGACAGGAGCTCTCGTTACAGCTGAGGAGCACAATATCATAGGCGGCCTCGGTTCTGCAGTTGCAGAGGTAGTCTGTGAAGAGTATCCTGTACCCGTAGTACGTGTAGGTGTTGAAGATAAGTTCGGTGCTTCAGGTCCTGCAGTAGAAATGCTTAAGATTTACGGCCTTTGTGCTTCAAATATCGTAGAGAAGGCTAAGAAAGCTATTTCAATGAAATAAGATCTTTTTTCTGACTGCTCCGTGTGTTCGGAGCAGTCAGATGGGACAGTTTCTTGTTTGGTTCATTCAATCCGAGGTGGATACAAAATGAAGAACAACGATAATTTTGAATTGAACACAAATAAAAATGTTGATGATGCTCAGGCGGTGAATAAGTCTGAGCTTTTGCCAATTTATGAAGCAATGAATTTTTCGGGTGATATTCAGCCCCTTGAATATACTCCGATTCCTGATTATGAAAAAACAGAGGTTCTGAATGATAGAAATGACTTTCAGAAGTCAGACATAAAAAAGAAAAAAAGGTCGGTTTCAACGATTTTAAATAAAAAATACAGAAAGCTGATTGTCGCTGCAGTCTGTGCTGTGATAGTGCTGTCAGTAGTCACGGGTGCGGTGATTTTTGCTGTCGAAAGCGGAAAAAACGACTCATACGTGCAGTCTGTATATACAAGTGAAAACAAAAATATTATCCTTCTTTCAGACGGAGATGCTTACTCTATTTCCGATGCACAGGAAGTTAAAGTATCAGACGGTGGAAGAATGCTTTACTATACCACGCCGACAGATTCAAAAACAGGTAATTTTGACCTGAAGGTTGTCGATATAGAGAAGAAAAAGTCGCTCAAAAAGGGCGGATCTTATATTGATAACGGTATTGATGAAGATTGGTATATAAATTCTGACGGTAGCTTTATGTGCTATAGTAAGACTGATAAAAATGTAAAAAGCTACTATCTTTACAGTGCTGAGGAGGGTACTACTGAGCTGATATCAGAGGATGCCGAGGAAGTGTTCCTTCCGGGTAAGGGTGATGTTGTTTATTTTACCAGAAGGATCAGCTCGATTTATTCTCTTCATAGAAAACGCTTTGGCGAAGATTCGCAAAATGTTGCAAGTGAGATTGGTCACGTTGCATTCTATGATTCAGAAGAGGGTTTTGAGGTGCTTTATACCGCAGACAGCGAGAAAGATGATGTCGTTGACATCTTCAGCGTGAAAAACTTTGATGCTCCTGCGACAGTTTGCGAGGGTATCAGTGAAGTTTATATGAACAACTATTCTGTCACGGGCAATCTGTACTACTTTAAAAAGGAAACTTCTAATGTCGATTGGAAGGACTTTATCAATGACCCGTATGCCGATAACGATGCAACGCTCGAACGTCCTGTCGAGGGTGACTACATGATTAATGTCGGTTTCCTTTTCGACAGATATGTACTTGATTACAATTCGTTCAATGCCGCTGATAAGAAGTACAAGGCGAAGCTCCTCAGAGACGATATACGTAATGAACTTGACAGTCTTGATCTTGGTCTGGCAGTCAAAGATACGTACACCTGCTATGTCTACAACGGTTCTGAAAAAGAAATTGCAACAGGTGTAATGCTTGAAAATGTGCTTGGATTTTCAGATGTTGATTCACCTCGTCTGATTTATGCAAAATCTGTCATAGAGGTTGAAAATAAAATCGAGATGGACAATCTTGTGAAGCTTGCAAAAAAAGAAGATGTTGCGAGTGCCATTGACTACGTAAAAGAAACAGTCAGCGATTCGTACGGACTTTCGGATGAGTGTATCTATACATGGTATGATTCAAAACGAGTGATTGAACTTACTGTCGATGAGTATGATGTCGAAAAGACAGAGTATATTCTCGGCTCGAAGAATTCTCTTTACGCACTCTCTGACGGCAAGCTTTACCATAATGCCGTCAGTACCAAAGCGATTGAAAAAGGCAAATTGATAGACAGCGATATCGCAGACTGTGAGTATATAGACGGTTATTTATACTACACAAAGGAAGATGATCTGGGCAGAATTTCTCTTTTCAGACATTCAGCTGACGGGAATACAGAACACATTGCAGATAATCTTTATTCATACTTCGTGGTAGAAAAAGATTACGTGATCTTACTTTCAAGGCAACAGTCAGGTACTGAACTTATGGACGTTGCGGTATATACTGCAGACGGTTATAAAGAGATTGATAAGGATGTAAGTCTGAATAACTTTATCTTTAATTCGAAGGGTATGGCTTATATTAAAAATAGCGGTGCTTATGATACTTACGAAGCAGGAGATATGTATGTATATACCCCTGAAAACGGTGTTTCGGAAGCGATAAGCAACGTAACTGAAATTTTTTACGTCAATAAATCATAAAGGAAGTTTTGCGATGAAGGAAGATGTATTGTTTAAAAAGACTCCATTCGGCGGATTTGACCGTGTGGAGGTAATCAGTTATATTCATCAGCTCAAAACCACTCAGCAGAAGTACAAAGTTCTGCTTGAGGAAAAAGAAAAGTCAAACACAAAGCTTTCACGCGATCTTGAGGAAAGAGAGTTACAGGTATCTCAACTCAGGAAAAACTTGAAAGAATCGGAAGATGAGCTTAATGAGAAAAAAGCTCAGATAAGCGAACTTGCCCTGGAAAAGGAAGCACTTGAAAAGAAGCTTTCAGAGTCATCTCAGGGCAATGAAGAATATGTGTCAGAAACTGTAAGAATGTGTGATGAACTTGTTGAAACTGCATCAGATACAGCTAAAAAGCTTGTAGCAGCTGCAGATGACAAGCTTGAAGATGCACGTAAACGCATAACAAAGGCACTTGAAAAACTTGAAAAAAATGAAAATGCGAAGCCGGAAGATACAAAGAAACTTCTCAAAAAGCTTCTTAAGGAGTTAAAATAATGGCAGAGTATGTTCTTAATACGGCTGAGCTTAAAAGTAAAGCAGCTATGCTTCGTGCAGGAGACAGGGTTCTTCTTTCAGGTACGGTATACACATCCCGCGATGCAGCACACAAAAGACTTGTTTCACTTATCAACGAGGGCGGTGATCTGCCTTTTGAACTTGACGGGAGTTGCATATACTATGCAGGTCCCACGCCTGCACCCGAAGGTATGGCGATAGGTTCCTGCGGTCCGACCACATCAGGCAGAATGGATCCGTATGCACCTCTTTTACTTGATAAAGGTCTTTCAGCTATGATAGGTAAAGGCGAACGCAATGAAGCTGTTTGTCAGGCAATATGCAGAAATAAATCTGTTTATCTTTGTGCTATAGGCGGTGCAGGTGCTCTCACAGCTAAATGTGTAGAGGAATGCGAAGAAATTGCATTTTTCGATCTTGGTTGTGAATCAGTAAAAAGAATTAAGATTAAAAATTTTCCGTTGATTGTCGGTATCGACTGTCACGGAGGAACGATGTTCAATGGAGGTAACAGCTAATGAAAGGTATTATTCTTGCCGGAGGTTCCGGCACAAGACTCTATCCTTTGACGATGGTAACCAGTAAGCAGCTTCTTCCCGTATATGATAAGCCAATGATTTATTATCCTTTGTCAACGCTTATGCTCGCTGGCATCAGAGAGATTCTTATCATATCTACACCCGACGATACTCCCAAGTTCAAAACACTTCTCGGCGACGGATCACAGTTTGGTCTGAAGCTTTCATATGCAGTACAGGAAAGTCCTGACGGACTTGCACAGGCATTCATTATCGGTGAAGAGTTCATCGGTAAGGACAGCGTTGCAATGGTACTCGGTGATAATATTTTCTACGGAAGCGGTTTCGGACATATGCTTCGTCAGGCTGCAAAGAACAAGAACAGAGCTACCATTTTCGGTTACTACGTTGATAATCCGGAGCAGTTCGGTGTTGTTGAGTTTGACAAGGACGGAAAACCTGTTTCTATCGTCGAAAAACCCGCAGAGCCCAAGTCGAATTATGCTGTAACGGGTCTTTATTTCTATGACAATAAGGTAGTCGAGTATGCGAAAAACCTTAAACCTTCTGCAAGAGGTGAGCTTGAGATAACTGATATCAACCAGATTTACCTTGAAAACGGCAACCTTGATATCAAGCTTATGGGTCGAGGATTTGCATGGCTTGATACAGGTACGGTTGATGCACTTACGGATGCTTGTAATTTTATAAGAACCATTGAAAAGCTTCAGGGTATCAAAATTTCGGCACCTGAAGAAATTGCATATAATTCACGCTGGATTTCAAAGAAAAACCTTATCGAATCAGCAAAGAAGTACGGTAAATCAGCTTACGGTCAGCATCTTATGAAGGTTGCAGAGGGCAAGATCATTTATTCCGAAAACGGAGAACGTCCGAGATGGGGCAAAGAAAAGGTCTAAGCTGTAAGGAGTTAAAATTATGAAAGCAGTTAAAACAAAGGTTGACGGAGCTATTATAATCGAACCTGATGTTTTTGGTGACAACAGAGGATGGTTTATGGAGTCGTACTCAAAGAAGAAACTCGCTGAGATCGGAATTGATGTCGATTTCGTTCAGGATAATCGATCTTTTTCTGCTGAAAAAGGTACGCTCAGAGGACTTCACTGTCAGCTGAATCCGACAGCTCAGAGTAAACTCCTCACTTGCCTGAGAGGTACCATTCTCGATGTTGCAGTTGATATAAGAAAAGGCTCTCCCACATATATGCAGTGGGATGCGGTCGAACTTTCAGGGGAGAATAAAAAGTCGTTTTTTATCCCGAAGGGTTGCCTTCACGGTTTTGTTACTTTGACGGATGACGTTGAGGTAATGTACAAGGTAGATGAGTTTTATTCACCTGCAGATGACAGAAGTATCAGGTTCGACGACCCTGCACTGGGGGTTGAGTGGGGTGTTGAAAATCCCATACTTTCACAAAAGGATATGAATGCACCGCTTCTTAAAGACAGCGATGTAGAATTTTCGTATTGATTCAGGAGTTTGGTATGAGAGTACTTGTTACAGGTTTCAACGGTCAGTTGGGATACGATGTTATAAAAGAGCTTGATTTACGTGGAATTGAGTGCAAGGGTGTAGATCTGCAGGACTTTGATATTACTGACAGAGATCAGACTATTGAATATGTAAAAAGTTATAATCCGGATGTTCTCGTTCACTGTGCTGCTTATACTGCAGTCGACAAAGCCGAGGATGATGAAGAGACCTGTCGCAAGGTAAATGTTGACGGTAGTGAAAATCTGGCTGTTGCCTGTAAAGAAATCGACGCAAAGATGCTTTATGTCAGTACAGACTACGTTTACGCAGGTGACGGTGATAAGCCGTTTGACACAACTGACCGTACAGATCCTAAAAGTGTGTACGGCAGGACAAAGCTTGAGGGTGAGAATGCTGTAAAAAGGCATCTCAGCAAGTATTTTATCGTACGTACATCTTGGGTTTTCGGCATAAACGGTAATAATTTTGTGAAAACAATGCTTCGTCTTGGTGCAGAACGGGACGAGCTTAATGTCGTGGATGATCAGATAGGTTCACCTACATATACACCTGATCTTGCACGTCTTATATGCGATCTTATAGTCACGGATAAATACGGAATTTATCATGGTACAAATGAAAACTATTGCTCATGGGCTGAGTTTGCATCGGAGATTATGAAACTCGGCGGCAGAAAAGCAGCTGTGAATCCTATACCGACGAGTCAGTATCCTGTGAGAGCACAGAGACCGCTGAATTCCCGTCTTTCAAAGTCCTGTCTTGACGAGGCAGGCATCAGGCGTCTTCCTTCATGGCAGAATGCTTTGGAAAGATATATAGCGGAACTCGGTATAACAGATCAATAAAGGAGAGAGGAAATGAAATTATCATTGGTTGTTCCTTGTTATAACGAAGAAGAAGTGATTTACGAGTTTTATAAGGAAACAAAAAGAGTTTTTAAAGGAAATATAGAGGATTACGAGTTTATATTTGTAAATGACGGAAGTAAAGACAAAACATTTGACATCCTCAGGGCAATACACAAGGTTTCTGACAATGTCAAGGTAGTCAGCTTTTCTCGTAATTTCGGAAAAGAAGCAGCTATCTATGCAGGTCTCGGTAAATCTACAGGAGAGTATACCTGCGTGATTGATGCTGACCTGCAGCAGCGACCCGAAGTGGTTTTGCAGATGGTAGATATACTTGACAGTAATCAGGATACAGACTGTGTCGCAGCATATCAGGACGAGAGAAGTGAAGGAAAAGCTGTATCATTCCTGAAAAAAGGTTTTTACAAGCTGATGAATAAAATCAGCGATGTAGAAATTTATCCGGGTGCAAGCGATTTCAGACTTATGCGCCGTAAAATGGTTGATGAAGTTATTAAACTCACGGAATATCACCGCTTTTCAAAGGGATTGTTTTCATTTGTGGGTTTTAATACTGTATACATTCCTTACGTTGCACAGCAAAGAGCTGCGGGTAAGTCAAAGTGGCCGTTGTCAAAACTGTTTATCTATGCGATTGAAGGTATAGTAGGATATACTACTGCACCGCTGAAAATTGCAACTTTTGCAGGAATAGGTTTGATCGCAGCGGCTTTTGTATATCTCTTTATTGCCTTGATTATCGGACTTATAACTGCAAATGTTACGTCTGCAATAGCTATCATTACACTTATGATGATTCTCAGCGGTACTCAGTTGATTTTCCTTGGAATTATCGGAGAGTATCTTGCACGTGCTTATATGCAGGGTAAAAACAGACCTATTTATATTACGAAAGATTTTCTTACATACGAAGAAGGAAAAGAAGAATAAACCCTTTCGACGGAGGTTTAAATGGATATAGTACATCTTATAAAGTCAGGCACAAAATTGTTGTTTGATAAAGATTACAGGTTCAGAATACTTGCAGCCAAAGGTAAGTATAATGATATGCCTGACGAAGCTTACCTGAAACGATTGTACAAAGCGACCTTCGGCAAAGAGCTTGATCTTGAAAATCCGCAGACATTCAACGAAAAGCTGCAGTGGCTGAAACTTTACTATCACAGACCGGATTACACTATGATGGCTGATAAGGTTGCAGTCAGACCGTATATAGCACAAAAGATAGGCGAGGAGCATCTCGTACCGTTGTTGGGAGTATGGGATGACCCCGATGACATCGATTTTGATGCCTTGCCTGATCAGTTTGTGCTCAAGTGCAATCATAATTCAGGACTTGGTATGTGCATATGTAAGGATAAGTCAAAGCTTGATATTGAAAAGGTCAGGAGTGAGCTCCGCAAGGGTCTTGCAGAAGATTATTCAGCTGTTTCAAGAGAATGGCAGTATAAAGATATACCTCGCAGAATAATGTGCGAGAAGTATATGAAGGATGATAAGCAGACAGAGACAACGGGTATCATAAACTATAAGGTAAGTTGTTTTAACGGTGTTCCCAAGTACATTTACGTTTCAAGCAATGTCGAGGGAAAGAAGAATGACCGTCTGTCGCTTCTTACTCCTGAGTGGGAAAATGCTCCGTTTACACACGGCAGATATCTTCCGTTTGATGATATACCGGAAAAGCCCGTTAATTATGAAAAAATGCTTGAATATTCAAAAATCCTTTCAGAGGGTATTCCTTACGTCCGGGTTGATTTCTACGAAATAGATTCGCAGCTCTTTTTCTCCGAGCTGACGTTTACTATCGCAAGTGGTTTTACACGCTATCAGCCTGAAACCAGCGATGAGCTTATAGGTTCGTGGCTTACCTTACCTGAAAAGTGGAATACGGAGGTTTAATATGAGTAATATAAGATTTTCAGTCAATGTTCCCGTGTATAACGCTGAAAAGTATCTGCATGAGTGTATTGACTCCATATTGAGCCAGACGTTTACAGATTTTGAAGTTAATCTGATTGATGACGGATCAAAGGATTCTTCAGGTGCAATCTGTGATGAGTATGCCAAAAAAGACAGCCGTGTAAAGGTTTTTCATAATGAAAACCGAGGCTCGTATGCAACGAGAGTTTTTGCAGTAAATCATTCAGAAGGTGAGTATTGCATTTTCTGCGATTCCGATGATTATTATGATCAGGGATATCTTGAGAGAGCAAACGAACTGCTCAATGAAGAAAAATGCGATATACTCTATTTCTTCCATGAGCCGGTTTATGATGGAATAAGAAAAAAGGTGACACCGCACTGGAGCGAAAAAAGAGTCTTCGAGGGTGAGGATAAAAAAGAATTCTATACAGCAATGATGACGAGTACGGATTTTAATTCTCTTAATACAAAGGCTGTTAAAACAGAGCTTTATAAGAATGACACCATCGATGCGGAAAAGTATTCTTTCGTCAAAAACGGTGATGATTTTCTTCAGTCGCTTTATCCTGTTTTCAATGCTGAAAAGATTGTTTTCGTTCCCGAATGTTACTATAATTACAGAATGCATTCAGAGAGCCTTACTCATAAAGTTGATCCGAATATATATAAAAGTAATTTTGCGGTCAGGTCGGTGATATGGGATAATTATCTTGACGGTACAGATATCCTCGGTGAGAATACAAAGAGGGTGTTTGCGATGCGTTCAGCAAGGTCGACTATGAATATCGTAAAGCTCATATCTCAGCATCCTGAACTTACGGATGACAGGAAGATAGAAATTTTTCACGACATACATAAACATAAATTCTATGCTGAGTTTATCGAACCGAATCTTGTAAAGGCTGATCTTGAGAGAAAGTGGCAGTTTGTTTATGAATTATTTTCAAGACACAGTTACAAGCTTTTGCTTTCAACAGTTAAGATGGTGACAAAAATTAAAAAGTAGAGATTAAACGGAGTGGTTGAAAAATCGCTCCGTTTTTTGCATAAAAACTCCAAAAAACTATTGATTATAGACCGAATCATGGTAAAATGTATAAAAATACTATTAGTAGGTGACGAAATGAAAGCAAAAGTTACGCTTGCAAAAGAATTCAGAATAGGCGATATTGATAAACGTATCTACGGCTCATTTATCGAGCATCTCGGCAGGGCTGTCTACGGCGGTATATATGAACCGGGCCATCCGACTGCAGATGAAAACGGACTCAGAAAGGATGTGCTTGATCTTGTCAAAAAGCTCAATGTTCCTGTTGTCCGCTATCCGGGCGGTAATTTCGTTTCAGGTTATAACTGGGAGGACGGAGTAGGTCCTGTAGAAAAAAGACCACGTCGTCTTGACCTTGCGTGGGGAACCACCGAGCCGAATGAATTCGGCACAAATGAATTTCTCGACTGGTGTAAAAAAGCAAATACGGAGTGTATGATGGCTGTCAACCTCGGCACCAGAGGGCCTGATGAAGCTAGAAATCTCGTCGAATACTGTAACCATCCTTCAGGTACATACTGGTCAGATTTAAGACGTTCTCACGGTGTAGAAAAACCGCACGATATAAAGCTCTGGTGTCTTGGTAATGAGATGGACGGCCCCTGGCAGATGGGAGCAAAGACTGCAGTTGAGTACGGCAGAACCGCGCTTGAAGCATCAAAGCTTATGAAGTGGACTTCACCCGGAATTGAGACTGTTCTCTGTGGCTCTTCAAGCAGAAATATGTCTACATTCGGCAAATGGGAAGCTGAAAGTCTTGACATCGCATATGACAGCATAGACTATGTTTCACTTCATCAGTATTACGGTAATCACGATGATGACCCGATGAATTTCCTTGCACTTACGATGCAGCTTGACGATTTTATTTATTCGATCATCTGCACCTGTGACTATATCAAAGCAAGAAAACGCTCGGAGAAAACTATTAATCTTTCTTTCGACGAATGGAATGTATGGTATCATTCAAATAATGCAAAGTTTGAAAAGTGGAGCGTTGCACCGAAGCTTCTTGAGGATATTTATAACTTTGAAGATGCACTTCTCGTAGGATCAATGCTTATTACTTTGCTTCGCCATTGCGACAGAGTAAAGATCGCCTGTCTTGCTCAGCTTGTCAATGTCATTGCTCCTATTTTCACCGAAACGGGTGGAGGAGTTTTCGAACAGCCGACGTATTTCCCGTTTATGCACCTTTCAAACTACGGAAGAGGCTCTGCACTTCTTCCTCTCGTTGACTGTCCGAAATATGACAGCAGAGAGTTTACGGACGTTCCGTATCTCGAAACGATTGCAACATATGACGAAGAGAATGACGAAATGGCGATCTTCTGTGTCAATAAGAGTCAGGATGAGTCGATGATTCTCGATGTCAATCTTATGGACTTTGAAGGCTATACACCTTGCGAATTCATTTCAATGGACGGTTATGACAGAAAGGAAGAGAATACTTTCAACGATGTAAAAGTCAGACCGCACAACAATCCCGTTCCTTCACTTGACGGCAAAACTCTTACAGTAGAGCTCAAACCCTTCAGTTGGAACGTTATCAGACTTAAAAAATAATCAAACGGTGATTTTATGCCATATTTGTTTGTGCATTTCAAAGAAAAAGTAACACCTGACGGTGAGCAGGTTTATTTTGGCATCAGTCCTGACGGCTTGAACTGGGAAAAAGTAAACGGCGGCAATCCGATACTGACAAGCACGAAAAGCGAAAAAGGCTGTCGTGACATCGAAATAGTCCGTTTGCATACGGGAGGGTATGTGATAATCACGACCGACCTGTGTATAGCTTATCGAATGGATGAGAAGTACAATGTTGACTGGAAAAAAGTTAATTCGTCAGGAAGCAAACGTCTTTGTATGTGGCGGACCGACGATCTTGTGAATTTCTCTGATCAGGAGTTCATATACTTCGGTCGGGATGATTTCGGCTGTCTCTGGGCACCTGAAATTTTCTTCGATGAGGAAAATGAAGAGTACCTGATTCATTGGGGCTCGACTGTCGCTGAGGATAACTTCACCCATATGTCGATTTATTGCAGTACCACGAAGGATTTTAAAACCTTCTCAGAGCCAAAACTCTATTTTACAAAGAAAAATGAGATTCTTGACTCTCATATCACTAAGGTAGGGGACACTTACCACTTGTTTTATAAAAACTCATCAGACCCGCCGATGAATATGCACTCCACGTCAAAAAGTCTTTACGGTCCGTTTGAACACGACGAGAGCTTCGAGGAGTATATGCACAAAAATATTAACTCTCCAGGTGCGTATGAAGGTCCTACTACATATACTTTGCCTGACGGCAGATGGTGTCTTATGCTTGACTTTTTCGGATGCGAAAAGGAGAAAATGGGTTATGTCCCGTTTGTTTCTGCTTGTCCCGGAAATGCTGATTTCCGCCGTGCAGACGATGAGTTTACTTTCCCATACGGATTCAAGCATGGAAAGGTGATAGAAATAACTGATGAGGAGTATGTAAGACTCAAAAATATGTAACCTGTCGAAAAGTTAATTTAAACCGTCGGAAAAATCTTACTGATTCTTCCGACGGTTTTTGTTTCGGACAATATATTTGAGCGAAACAGGTATGACAGCTATGTGTTGAGTATTGCAAATTCACAAACAGAGCATTCTAAAGTGATATTGACAAATCTTTACTACTGTTATATAATTTCAGAGTTGAAATTTTTTTGAAAATGGTGATAATATGTCAGGACATTCAAAATGGAGTACAATCAAACGTAAAAAGGAAAAGACAGACGGTGCAAGAGCGAAGATCTTTACAAAGATCGGCCGTGAAATCGCTGTTGCTGTTAAAAACGGCGGACCCGACCCGTCAGTCAATACAAAGCTTAAGGACGTAATTGCTAAGGCAAAGTCAAACAATGTGCCGAACGACAATATCGAGCGTATTATCAAAAAGGCTGCAGGTGAAGGCAACTCAGATAACTACGAAGAGATCATGTACGAAGGCTACGGTCCGTCAGGTATCGCTGTTATCGTTGAAACTCTTACAGACAACCGTAACCGTACAGCAGGTGACGTACGTCACTACTTTGATAAGTTCGGCGGCAATATGGGACAGAGCGGTTGTGTTTCATTTATGTTCACACGCTGCGGTATCATTATGATCGAAGCTGAGGACGTCGATGAAGAAAAGCTTATGGAAGATGCACTTGAGTCAGGTGCGACAGACTTCATTACCGACGAAGAAGGCGTTTTTGAAATCCGTACTGAGCCCAATGACCTTGGTGCTGTACGTGATGAGCTTGAAGCTAAGGGATACTCTTTCCTTTCAGCTGAGGTTGAGTACGTGCCCAGCACATACACAAAGCTTACAAGCGAAGAGGATATCACAAATATGACCAAGATGCTTGATATGTTTGACGACAATGACGACGTTCAGAACGTATGGCATAACTGGGAAATGGAAGACTGATAAAGTTAAACGGCAGGGTTCAGACCCTGCCGTTTTTACTGTGTATTGATTATAATACGATTATACCGTTGGTTTTTTCTCTTCCGCAGGGGAGGATTGATGGCGATGAAAGAGAGAATACATCCGTGCACATATCTTCAAGGGAGAAAACGTGTTTTCCGTATTCATCGAGTGAGTCGAAGTCTGAAGCTTTCGTTACTATCGGAAGCTTTGCTTTTTCTTTAGCCTCTTTAAGTATTTCTTTTCCTTTATCGTTCATCGCAAGGACGTGAATATAAGGCGGATTTCCTTTGTAGTCATCAGCTGTAAATCCCATAAAAGCGTGAAAAACGATTCTTCTTATTCTGGCGTGTGAATAACGCTTGGTCTTGGCAAGAGAATAAAGCTCATCGAGAGTTCTTGCCTTGAGTGCCGCTTCGTGAATGCGGTATTCGATTCCTTCACTTACATCAGGAGAAAGTCCTATATCTTCAGCGGTCAGCTGACGCATACAGCACAGGATGCTGAATTCGAGCTTTTCATTAAGGCAGGGTGCTTTTCCTTCAGCAACTTCACGGTTAAATACATCCGCAACGCTCATCGGGACGTAGTTTTCCCACCCTTTGTCGTTTTCTCGTATCATTCTGCGGATTTCAGAAGCTGATGCGAAGTTGCCGTCTCTCATAACTGAGTCGTGTGCCGCACCTTTTCTGCGTATGGTCATCGGTACGATACCGGAGCCGGTACGCTCAAGAGCGTTTAAGTACTCGATGCCGAGAGTATTGTTCGCCCCGTCAAGTATATCGAAAAATCTGTTGCCGCACACAGTACGCAGAGCCTCGGCTCTTGCCGTCGCAAAACCAAGACCTAAATTAAGGTTTTCTTTAAGTCTTTCTGAAACTTCCTCGCTGTTGATCGCTTTCTGACAGGCGATTAATTCTTCAATGTTTCCGCACTCACTTCCGAAGCTGAGGATATCAACACAGCCGAGTGCATCGAGCAGAGATACTGCACCCTCTGCAAATCGCTGAGCATAGGAAGTGCTCCAGAGTGTAGGAAGCTCAATTACAAGGTCAATCCCGTTTTTTACAGCCATTTCAGCTCTTGCCCATTTTGAAATGATTGCAGCTTCACCGCGCTGTACGTAGTTGGAACTCATCACGGCGACAGTATGTGTCAGCTCACCCGATTCAACTGACTTGAGCAACTGATACTTGTGTCCGTTGTGAAAAGGGTTGTATTCTGCAACAATTCCGCCTATTTTCATACTTTATCCTCCAAAATGTAAAATTTAACTTGAAAAACATAATCTATGTGTTTATAATATAACAGAAAACAAATTGATACAATATCTTGGAGGGAAAATCATGAAAATTCTTGTTATTAATGCAGGAAGCTCATCACTTAAATATCAGCTTATTGATATGGAAAATGAAGCAG
>JAGBFD010000023.1 GCA_017936645.1 Clostridia bacterium | reverse complement strand
TCACATTAAAATTACAATTCCTCTACTGAAACTATACCTTCAGAAGATGATATAGCCGTCATAATCTTATCGTGAGAAACCTTTTTAGGAAGCTGAAGCTGGAAAATTGCACAGGCATTGTTACCCGACTTTGTAATTTCAAGGTCGATAATAACTATGCGATAGCTTTTTATAAGTCTTATAATATTGTCAAGATTTTCATTATCCTCATACTCAACGTAGATATTGAGATTTCTGGAGTTCACGAGAACCCAGTACTCGAACTTAACAAAGAAAATTTCTGCGATAACAATAATCAGCGTAGCTATAACAGCCGCCTCATAGTAACCTGCACCTATCGCAAGACCGATAACCGCACAAGTCCACAGACCTGCCGCTGTCGTAAGACCCTTTACCTGACGGCGTTTTGTGACAATGATCGCACCGGCACCGATGAAACCGATACCCGCAACGACCTGTGCACCGAGTCGGCCGATGTCCGTATACAGATTCATATTATAAAACAAAAACTGACTTGTGAGGGTCGTCATAGATGCACCGAGACAAATCAATATGTGAGTACGAAAACCTGCAGGACGACGCTTATGCTCACGTTCAATGCCGATTATTCCACCGCACACCACTGCAAGAAAAAGGCGGAAGAGCACCGAAACAGTTGTAACATCTCTTAAAAAATCAAGAAAACCAAGCATTCTTCACCCTCCCCTATATTTCATCAACAAGAGTGACATAATCTAACTTTGAAATTTTCGACATAACGTGTGAATGTGTCTCACCCTTCGGAAGACCCATTGAAATCACCGCACCTATAACCACACCGTTAGACTGCTTTTCTCTTTGCGTATCTACATCGAAAATCTGTATGTTAAGCCCCTTGATTGTGCTGATAATCTCACCAAGATTATCCATTCTGTCAAACTCGACGTAAAGATCCATATTCCTTGCATTAGCAATTACCCATGCGCCGAGTTTATTGAATATAGTAGTAGTAACAAGAATAAGGAGAAAGCCGAAAACTGCACACTCATAAAATCCTGAACCTATAGCAAGACCCATACACGCTGATGCCCACAGTCCTGCTGCAGTGGTAAGTCCTTTAACTTCCTGACGTCCCGTAACTATGATAGTACCCGCACCGAGGAAACCGATACCGTTGATTACCTGAGCACCGAAACGCGAAACATCAGTCTTCACACCGACTTTAAGTGCAATTTCTGACCAGAGTCCCGAAAGGAGATTTGCTTCATACTGACTTAGTATCATCGTCAGCGCCGCACCGAGGCATACTATCATATAAGTACGGCTGCCTGCCGCACGATGCTTCTGTCCTCGTTCAAGACCGATAAGTCCGCCAAAAAACACAGCAAGAATAATCTTTATTACCAAAGCCGGCATCGTAACCTGACGAAACGGATCAAGCCAAGGTATCAAAGATTCCATAGCAACCCCTCCTTTTACTTATACTTTAATTATCACCCAAAGATATGGTTTAGGATAGTAATTAAAGTATACTCTTATTTTACCATATAATATGTCAACGGACGTGATTGTATGTTCACGCCCGCCTAGTTATAATGTCGTATAATACTATAATTTTCCTTGTTTGTCAAGTATTTCTGTGAAATATTATTATAAAAAGGAAATAATAGTAGTGGTGATAATATGAATAAACACGATAAAAAACTATATCGTAATCCTGACGAACCGGTCATGGGTAACCCTGAAACCTGTGATGAAATTCTTCACAAATTCGGCACATACAACATTCAGCCCACAGCAGACAGTGACAACTCTTTTCCTAAGATATCACACGGTTTGCCCACGAGCAGAAAAGAAAAAAATTACAAGGGTTTTGATAATGAAAAAAGAGAGTCTTAGTCGACTCTCTTTCTTTTCTTGTTTATTATCGCTTTCCGTTTTTCTGCAAGCAAACGACGTCTTTCTTCAGTCTCTTCTTTGAGAATCACAGCCTCACCGTTATCAATCTGAAAGATATCGCCTTCTCTTAGTCCTGAAGGAAGCTTATCCGTATAAAAATTCACAAAGTTTCCGTTTTCATCCTCACAGACAGCAATAGTTTCTTCAATTCTGTCAACTGTATATTTCAAAAAAATCACTCACAATCCGAAACATACTTTTTGATTGCAGCCACAGTTTCATCGCTGATTACATGTTCTATCTTGCAGGCATCTTCGGCCGCGACTTCTTTCGAAACACCAAGACGAACAAGCATTTCCGTAAGCATAGTATGTCTTTCGTAGATTTTCTGTGCCACATCCTTCCCTTCCTGAGTAAGAGAAAGATAGCCTTCACCGTCAACAGCAACGTACCCCCCTGATTTAAGAAGGCCTATTGCACGGCTCACACTCGGTTTTGAATATCCCATATACTCACACACGTCTATCGAACGTACCGAGTTGCTTTTCTTTGTAAGAACATATATAGACTCCAGGTACATTTCACCTGATTCCTGTAAATGCATAATCACACCTCCTGTGATAATTTTATAATATCATAAAAATAAAAAGTTTTCAAGGTATATATATCACCAACGCATTAAACACCGAATTGTTGATTTTAACAACTGATTTTGTGTTTATTTTCAACAATCATAACTAATTTTTATTTTCAACATCTTGTTTTAAAATGTATAATTCGTCTGCATTTAGTGTATTTTCGCATAATTCACAAAAAGAATATCTGTTTTTCTTACAATATACGACAAATAATGAGTATATGTGCAACTCAAAAAAATGCTTTATTCTGCTCTGTTTTTTCTTTGCATATCGACCTTATATATGCTATATCGTTCTTTTCTGCAAATTGTTTTTGTCGTTTTGCTGAAAATATATGTTTTTCATTGACTTTCATCTGTAAAAGGTGTATGATGTACCTGAAAAATGTGAATTAAATTCACAATGTTGGAAGGTTTATAATGAAAACTTTATATTCCATTAAAAAGAGTGCCGTAGTTCTGGATGACGGCAATTTTCTGCTGACGTACGGAATAGATGCATTTGACAAAGAAAGCGGAAGGCATGTATCTGATTTCCGTGATGTTTCCGTCAGTAAAAAGCTGACTGAACACATAGTTTCGTTATTGAACTCGTGTGAAGTTGAGTTGTGCCACTTTCACGAAGTGGTCATAGATGAGCTGAACAGATAAAAAGGATTGGTCACACACGCAACCAATCCTTAAAAGTTATACAGTAACAGTATTTTTCTTTGATTTCTTATCTGACTTTGTATTCATCTCGGCTATCTGCTTGTTGACATCATTTTTTCCCTTATGATGGAACGGGAAAAATTTAAGAACAAGCCATCCACCGACCGCACCTACAGCATTAAGCACTGTATCACCCATAGTGTCCATGATCGGCCAACGCTCAGGGTAGATAGGATCAAAAAGCGTGGCTTCCTTTGCCGTACCCTCTGCCAGTGCATAACTCCAATGCTGGGCATCGCCTATAGCTCCTGTTTCGGGGTTACACATAAACTGATCTGCAAAAAACTCAAAAAGTTCCCACGCAGTAGAGGCGAAAAGGGCAAAACCAAACGATGCAAATACTGCAATAGCTACCGGACACTCTTTTTTATCTCTTTTTTGCATAGCTACAATCGCTTCGTAACCGATAAGTACCGCCAATCCGCTGTTAAGGAAGTGCATACCTGAATCCCACCAGATCACGTCATAGTAGAAATTAAGAAACTTACCACCGAACGAGCCGCAGAATGCCATGAATATAATCAGAAGCTGAATATATGACGGTACGTGTCGGAAAAGCGTCTTCTTAGGCATCACCATCATAGCTTCCCATGCAAACATTGCCGCTAAGTTTGCAAGAACCTGAGTTACGTCAGCCATTTCTCTCGTTCCGTTTTTCACACCTATGATACAGGCTATGAGTGCATAGATCATAAGTCCGCGGAAAATCCACCAGGCAATGATTTCCCATGTTTTACAGTTTTCTCTGATACGAGAAATATATGCTTTCATTTCGTTTTCATCCCTCATCAAGTATAATATTGTATAAATAATATGATAAACGAGGTATTTTGTCAAGTTTTTAAGATTAATTGGGCTATATTGACATTTTATCTTCATTCTCTTCAAAGCTTCCTGTATTGTAATGCGGTGATAACCTCTCGCACATACAAGAAGCTTTATTTTTATTCACTCAAATACTTACAGAATAATATTATTTTCCGCAATATACTTTTATTTCGTTCGCTTTTGTGATATACTAATTTAAATATTGCAAATTTATATTAAGGTTGTGTATTTATGCATTTTGAAAACATAGCTGACGGTGTACGTCTTTGTGCTCAGAGCACAGACAAATTCAAGACCTGCCGTATCAACATCAGCATGGCTATGCCTCTTGATTCTGATGCTTCCGCAAGGGCAATTCTCCCCTTCATTCTTCAGAGAAGATGTGCAAAGTACCCCGATTACATCGCTCTCAACCGTGAGCTTGATGAGCTTTACGGTGCATCCGTTTCTGCAGGTGTACTCAAGCGCGGTGAGTCACAGATACTTTCCTTTAACCTCACAGCGATCGACGACCGTTTTGCACTTGACGGTGACACGGTAGCACTTGAGTGTGTTCAGCTTCTGACAGATATGATTTTTGACCCGCTTACTGACGGAGAAAGCTTTCCTGCTGACATAATCGAGCAGGAAAAAAGACTGCTCATTGAAGCAATCGAAAACGAAATGAACGATAAACGCAGATATGCTCTCATACGTTGTGAAGAGATAATGTTCAAAGACGAAGCTTACGGAATCAACCGTCTCGGCACAGTTGAAAAAGTCAAAGCTCTCTCCCCTGAAGAAATCTATTCCGCCTGGAAAGATGTACTCTGCAAGGCAATCATTCAGGTTACCATGGTCGGCAGTATGGATGTAAAGCCCGTTTCGGATATGCTCAAGGAACGTTTCAATTCCATTGACAGACAGCCCGTGGAAATCAACACAGTTTTCGTAAACGAAGTCAACCAGCCTGAATACGTCTGCGAAGAAATTCCCATAAAGCAGGGTAAGCTCGTTATGGGCTTCCGTACAGGCATGGCTGATGAGTACGATAACTCCGTGCCAATGCGTATTGCTGTGGATATTTTCGGCGGAGGCACTTACTCAAAGCTTTTCTCCGTAGTGCGTGAAAAAATGAGTCTCTGTTACTACTGCTCTGCTGCTCTTTTCTCTTCAAAGGGCATTGTTATGGTACAAAGCGGAATTGAAGACATCAACGAAGAAAAGGCAAAAAATGAAATTCTCAATCAGCTTTCACTTGTAGCTGCAGGAGAATTCAGCGATGACGATTTTTCGTCCTCCATCAAAAGCATCACTGACTCAATTATCAGCAACAACGACACCCCTGAGTCAATCTGTGCGTGGTACTCTTCGCAGCTTTTCAGAGAGTCACTCAAAACGCCTGAGGCTTATGTAGAAGAAATCGCCGAGGTTGAAAAGTCACAGGTTATAGATGCCGCAAAAACAATAGTATTGGACACTGTCTTTATGCTCAAATCTAACGGGGAGGTCAGCGATGATGAAGATTAACGAAATCAGAAATGAATTGCTTGGCGAGATGTATTATGACATCGACCACCCGTCTGGACTGAAAATTCTCCTTATGCCGAAAGCAGGATACGCAAGTACCTATGCTATCTTCGCTACAAAATACGGCTCTATCGATACTATGATAGAAATGAAAGACGGATCTTTCGAAGAAATACCCGAAGGAACAGCACACTTCCTTGAGCATAAGCTTTTCGAAAGCGAAGACCTCGATGCTTTTGAAAGATTCGCTAAGACAGGTGCTTCAGCAAACGCTTATACAAGCTTTGACAGAACAGGTTATCTTTTCTCCTGCTCAGGAAATTTCAAAGAAAATCTTGAAATCCTTCTCGATTTCGTTCAGAATCCTTATTTCACTCAGGCAACTGTTGAAAAAGAGCAGGGCATCATCGGTCAGGAAATCGATATGTACAAGGATATCCCGGACTGGGAAGTTATGTTTAACTGCCTTCGCAATATGTACCACAATCTGCCCGTAAGAATTGACATCGCAGGTACACAGGAATCAATCGCACAGATCACCGCAGATATGCTTTATGACTGCTATAATAATTTCTATAATCTCAACAATATGGTGCTTGCCGTCGCAGGTAACACAACCGTTGACGAGGTACTCGAAGTTGCAGACAAAGTGCTCAGACCCGTCGAGGGTAAAATGGCTCAGCGAAAAATAATAGACGAACCTAAGGAAGTCAAGGCTGACTACTGCGAGAAGAAGCTCTCGGTCGCAACTCCGCAGTTTATGCTCGGTTTCAAAGAAAACTGGGACACTCCCGAAAGAACTGCGAAAGAAGAAATCGCAATGGAAATCCTCCTTGATATGATTTCAGGTCCGTCAACTGATCTTTACAGACGACTTTTTGACGCTAACCTTATCAATAACAGCTTTGGTTTTGAGTACTTCACGGGATTCGGATATTCCTGCGTTCTTTTTGCAGGTGAAAGCAACGATCCGAAGGCTGTCAGCGAAGAAATCAAAAAAGAAATCAAACACTTCCGTGAAAACGGTTTTGATGAAAAGGTTTTCGAGCGTACAAAGAAAAAGCTTTACGGCAGAATGATCATGGGCATGAACGACGTCGACGGTCTGGCAAACAATATGGCTGTTTCTTTCTTTGCAGGCGAAGACGTTTTCACAGACTTTGAAACCTATAAAACCGTAACTGTTGAAGATATCAGAGATCTCCTTGACAAGACTCTCGACGAAAACTTCAGCACACTTTCAGTAATTTTACCAAATAATTGAGGTGACACATATGTACGAATCAACAGAAGTTTATTTTAACGGTCTGTCTGACAGTTTTACCGTTTCCCCTATCCTTGCCGATTTCACACTCTTCGGCACTAACTTCACTATCCGTTGGTACGGTGCAATCATCGCTTTCGGATTTTTACTCGCTGTTCTTTTTGGCGGAAGAATGGCTTACAAGTGGAAGATAAGCCTTGACAAAATGCTCGATGTGCTCATTTACGGTACGATTTTCGGTATCATAGGAGCAAGATTATACTACTGTATATTCAAATGGGAGCTTTACAAAGATAATCCGCTTGATATCTTTGCCGTTTGGGAAGGCGGACTCGCTATCTACGGAGGAATCATCGGTGGGCTTGCTGCGGCATTCGTTGTCTGTAAGGTACGCAAGATGAATTTCTGGAATCTCCTTGATATGGCATCAATGAGTCTTCTTATCGGCCAGGGCATCGGACGATGGGGCAACTTTGCCAATCAGGAAGCCTTCGGCACAAACACAGACCTGCCGTGGGGTATGTGGAGCAGTAAAACTGCTTCTTACATAATGAGCCATCAGGCAGAGTTTGAAGCTAACGGAATTACAATGGATCCGAACAAGTTTGTTCATCCTACTTTCCTCTACGAGTCAATCTGGTGTCTGCTCGGCTTCTTTGTACTCTATCTCATCTGTAAGAAATTCCGTAAATTCAGCGGTCAGATCTTCCTTTGCTACGGTGTGTGGTACGGTCTTGAGAGAGCTATCGTTGAAGGATTGCGCACAGACAGTCTTTATATAACAGGTACTACATTACGTGTTTCACAGGTTCTTTCTGCTGCACTTGCCCTCGCCTGCTTTATAATACTCGTAGTTCTGCTTCGCAAGTATATAAAGAATCCTCAGCCTATCGACGGTATCGACTTTTTCCTTGAGGAAGAACTCAGGAAAGAAGCTGAGGCAAGAGGCGAAACTGTCGAAAAGAAAAAATCCAAACTTTTTCAGAAAAAAGACAAAAAAGAAGTAAAACAAACCGAAAGTGAGGAAAAGCAGGATGTATAAATTAATCAGCGGTAAAGAAGTATCTGATGCTGTAAAGCTTCGTGTTGCTGACGAAGTAAAAGAGCTTAAAGCTAACGGAATTGAGCCCTGTCTCGCAGTTATCCTCGTCGGCGATGACCCTGCATCGAGAGTTTATGTAAACAACAAGAAAAAGGCCTGCGAATTCTGCGGCATCCGTTCACTTGAATACGTGCTTCCTGCACAGACAACTGAGGAGGAACTGATTTCACTCGTTGAAAAGCTTAACGAGGATAAAACAGTCAACGGTATCCTCTGTCAGCTTCCTCTCCCGAAGCACCTCGACGAGAAAAAGGTTCTCAATCTCATCAGACCTGAAAAGGACGTCGATGCCTTCCACCCCGAAAACGTGGGACACATTATGATCGGTGACTTTAATTTCCTCCCCTGCACACCGGCAGGAATCATGGAAATGTTCCGTTTTGAAAACATTGATCTCGACGGCAAAAACTGCGTTGTAATCGGCAGAAGCAATATCGTAGGCAAGCCTATGGCAATGCTTATGCTCAAAGAAAACGCTACCGTTACCATCTGCCACTCCCGCACCAAGAACCTCAAAGAGATAGTTGCAGGTGCTGACGTCATCGTCGCAGCGGTCGGCAGACCAAACTTTGTGACAGCCGATATGGTCAAGGATGGTGCAGTTATCATCGACGTAGGCATCAACAGAATGGACGACGGCAAACTCTGCGGCGACGTCGATTTTGAAGCCTGTAAAGAAAAAGCAAGCTACATTACTCCAGTTCCCGGTGGTGTAGGTCCTATGACGATAGCAACACTTATGCAGAATACAATTACTGCAACAAAAATTCAGAATAAATAATAGTTGACAAAGATTGACTATTGTGTTATAATTCGAAATACCGCATATTACGGGCGTCACAATCGTGACATAAAGTGATTTTATCCGCCCTGGGTAGCGAGTCCATAATAAAGGAAGGTTAGTTAGAATGTACGCAATCATCGTTACAGGCGGCAAGCAGTACAAGGTTGAAGCAGGAGATACTCTCTTCATCGAGAAGCTTGACGTTGA
>JAGBFD010000022.1 GCA_017936645.1 Clostridia bacterium | reverse complement strand
GAATGATGATATACATTACGGTCTTTTCATCACCTATCATTTCAAGGTGAATGTTGTCGCAGCAAGTCAAGTCCATAACTTCGGGAATATTGAACGCCTGTAATCTTACCGCAGTAGAAATAAGGATAGATTTTGCTGTATCGCCTGCCGCCTTTTTGAAATCCTTATAGTATTTTAAGCACATATATCTGTTTGCAGGCTTCGCTGATTTTGCAAGGTCAATTAGGTTCAGGCTTTTGAACTGCTCATTGCTTTCGGCTTCCTCCGTCTGATATTTTTCGGGAAATTCAAGTGCGTCAAAGATAAGGTCAAGGTCGGATTGATAATCGTCGCTGCCCTCTTTCACCTCTGCCTTTTTCAGAAGCTTCATAACCTCTGAAAAATTCTGCATTGATTTATCCTCGCACTCAACAAGATAGAAACAGAGTGCCGCTAAAAGTGCCTTTGTGGAGTCATCCCAGAACTGGTCTCCTCCACCGCCGCCCTCCTTTGAGGTATTCTTCATCAAGACATTTACCATCTTGATTACAGCGGTTGCACTGTAATTTCCGTCAACATCATAAATGTAGTTGAACGGGTTGTAATTGTGAGAGTGAGCCATATCAATAAGGTTGAACACCTTTATTTTATAGCCGTAGCTCTCCAGCATTTTTCCCGTAGAGCGAAGAAGCTCGCCTTTAGGGTCGGTGCAGACATAGCTTGTATTTGCCTGCATAAGGTTGGGCTTTACATAGAAACGGGATTTGCCCGAACCTGAACCGCCGATTACCATAACATTGAGGTTTTTCCTCGTCTGCCTTGTGTTAAGTGACATTTTCACATCATTCGTAAGAATAATGTTATTGTCCATAACAAACTCGCCCTTTTTCGGCTTAGGCTGGTCACGGGGTTTCTTTTCGCCCTTTTTCTTCTTAGGAGGCTTGTCCAAAAGTGAAGCAATCTCCTTTTTGTTTGCCCACCTTGAAGAACCGTGTTCCTCGCCCTTACGATGAAACTTCTTCTTGCCTGTTACTTTCATAAGGGTGTAAAGACCGATACCGAAAGCAGTAAACAGAGGAAACATTAAAGCATTGCCGCCAGCTTTGACCTGTTCAAAAACAAGTTCGGTATCCATAAGGGTTGTTTCCAAGCTGTTCGCAAGATTATCGAAATCAACCTTGCCTTCCTCGTCTGATGAAAGGTCAAAACACGCTCCCAGCGAAGCCGCAAAATAAATTACGAATACGGCAAGCACCGCATAAATGCTGATTGTAACGAAATCAGGCTTTTTTGCTACTCGGCTCAAAGTTGTACCACCTCCTCAGCAACTTCATTTCCGAGAATTAATCCTTAGTTTCTCAGGAACTAAATACGAATTGCCTGCGGTGGCTCACCGCCGTGACCCCCTATCCAGCTTCTTATGCTTGATGGTGTCGGCTGTCAATGCCGCCTTTGCTTTTGCCTTTTTCAGCAGATTGTTTGCAACCGTCTGCTTCTGAGCCTTGTCGATGATCTTATCTGCCTTTGCTGCTGTCATTCCAAAGCTGTCCATAAGCTGTTTCTTTGCGGTTTCCTTATCAGACAAATCCAGTCTGACTACGGTAGAACCGCCACGCACCGTAAATGCGGATTGTGTTTCACGCTCAATAAGGTACTCTTTGAACTGAACCTGTTTCGGCTCATCGACAAAGCCAAGCCTTTCGGCTTTTGTCATAATCGCCTTGACCGTTTCCGTATCCTCAACCTTTAAATGCTGACGGATACTTTTTTCAATCTCGACTCTGTCCCGTGTGTTTGCAGAAAGGACAACAAAATGCCCTCGCTCATCGGTAATCGTGAGCTTCGGAGTATCTTCCTCCTGAAACTGCATTTTCGCAAATGAGAACTTATCCGTCAGAACATTCTCGTTTTCAAACTTGATGTCCTTTTCGTAATAAGCCATCTGCTCAAGCTGTCTTGAACCACTTAAATAGTATCCAAGCTGCTGGTCTGACAGCTTTGTGGTAAGTGCGTTTGCCGCTTCAACCGCTTTGACCTGACTAAACCCAAGCCGTTCCTGCAAGACACGTTCCACTTTGGATTTCGTACAGAAATTCATTGTGACTTTTTTGCCCTGCTCAGTATCGCTGAATGTGATTTTCAGCTTTCCTTTGTAATCTTTCTGCACATCAATTTCGGTTTTGGCAAGCTCGCTGTGGAGCTTTTTGAAATTCTCCACAGCCGCCTCCATCTGCTTTTCGTAAGCAGCACCGAAAATGCACTTGACTCCGTTCTGAGTTTCCATAAAATTCACAGGTATATCGTGGTCTGAACAATACATTTGGAAACCCTCGACCTGTTCCTTTTCAATGGTAATCATACGCTCGGTCTTCTCAGGCTGTTTCAGCTTCTCCCGTACAATATCCTGAACAATAGCATTTACCGCTTCCTTATCCTTCACATTAAAGAAAAGAGAAAGCGTGTTTTCCTTGCCGTGTTCCTGTATCGCCGCAACAGGAATGTCCATTTCTTTTGCCCGTTTGAGAAATTCTCCGTAATCGTCCTTTGCAAAGGACGGGAGCATTGCGACCTCGCCGCCCTCCTTCAGCTTCTGGTATGTCACCTCGCCACCTGACAATACCTGCTGTTTTTCGGACTGCTTTAGCCGCGCGGCTTCTCGTTCCTTTTCGATTGCAACCTTGAGCATATCCAAAAGGATTTCGGTTACCTTTGAAACGATTTGCGTTGACACGCTTACACCTGCACTTGCTACATCATCTCCGTGCATATTTTCTGCCTCCCTTCTGAGTGGTATGTGAAAGGAGCAGATTAACCCCTTTCACATATTCCGGTCACTCAGAGGGCGTTTTTATAACCCAAAGAAAAACATTTGTAGCAAATTATAAATTGAGATAATTATTCAAGGTCATAATTGTACAACTTCGCCATTATTTCCTTGAATGTTCTGATACTCTTTGAAACTGCTGCTTGTGATACACCTTCAAGCTCTGCAATCTCTGCTTCCGTGAATTTATGCAGATAATACATCATTCCACGCTTGTAAACCTTATCGTCGAAAAACTGTTTAAGGTATTCCAAGTACATATCGCTATGTATACCCTCATCAGGAGCCTGTGTCACCATTCCCAGCTTCGCTTCGTAATCCTCATTGCCGAGATAGATTTTCTTCAATCCGTGCCTGCGTTCTCGAGAACGCTGTCTTTCAGTTTCTCTGCGGGCTGCCTCGAAAACCTCCAGCACATCATCTTCAACGATAACCGTAGTTTCCTGTGAACAGTTATTTTTATATACACTTGCGAGAACAAGGCAGCTTTTACCGTCCTCGGTCTTATATACTTCAACTTTGATTTCTTCATCTGACATAGTCGTTTCCTCCGAAATTTTGAATTTTTGTGTGAATCAAAATTTCGGATCGGAGGAGAACGACATCGTTCCATACCTTTTAAATACGGAAAAACAAAAAATCCCCTGTCATACGGTATAAACCGCATAACAGGGGATAACACTAATATTTCATCACAAATCTGAACACACAGTTCAGTATGAATGCTCACGAATCCCGTAGCAAAAGCTACTCTTTTTTTGAGCAATCAATATTTACTTTTATGCCTGTGAGATATGCTTGTATTCGCTGCTTAAAACAGGCAGCGAAATGCAGGAACTACTCCAGCACATAAAAACCTCCAGTCCAAAAACTGAACTGGAGGAATTAAGACAGCAAAATGCTCCTCGTCACAATTCAGTTTTTTTTGACGAGGTAATTTGCATATTCCATTCTGAACCAGCAGTACACTTTAACGCAGAACCTCTATGCCATTATAATTTCGACAGATTTCTGTATAATTATATACAGCGGAGGTGAACTGCAAGTGCATACTGAACCTGAAACACTCGGTAAAATTATCAAAGCCGCCCGACAGCGTTCCGAACTCACAATGGAGGAGCTTGCAGAACGCATAGGCATTACCGAG
>JAGBFD010000021.1 GCA_017936645.1 Clostridia bacterium | reverse complement strand
CCGTCGACCTCTAGCGTGACAGGCTAGCGTTCTAACCAACTGAACTACCGGGCCGTGTGGTGGGAACAACAGGGCTCGAACCTGTGACCCTCTGCTTGTAAGGCAGATGCTCTCCCAGCTGAGCTATGCTCCCACAAAACCGTCATTTTCTTTACTGTCTCGCGACAGCTTAATTACTATACTACAAGATTTTTTGTTTGTCAATAGTTTTGTGGAAATTTTTTGATTTTATTTTTCAGCTTTTTTTATGAGCTCTGAAATGTCGTTTCCGCTGAACGTATATTTTTTGTCACAGAACTGACAGTTGACCTCTGTGATCTCTTCAAGCTCAAGCTCTTTGAGTGTTTCAAGACCTGTAGAAATTAAAGCTCCCTCAACTCTTTCCCTTGAGCAGTTGCACTTGTAAACGGGATGTGACTCGTCAAGCACTTCGAGCTCAAACTCAGAAAGGACTCTGTGGCAGATTTCCTCGGGAGTCAGTCCGTCAGAAAGCATCTGTGTGACGGAGGGGATATCGCTGATGCATCTTTCAACGGCATCAATCGTGTCGTCGAAGGCTGTAGGAAGAAGCTGGATGATGAAGCCACCGGCTTTTTTAATTGAAAGATCGGGGTTGACAAGCACACCGAGAGCGCAGACTGACGGGAGCTGTTCGCTTATTGCGTAGTAGCTTGTAAGATCTTCTGCGATTTCACCCGTTATAATAGGAGTCTGACCGATGTAAGGCTCTTTGAGGTTGAGATCTTTGATGACGGTAAGAAATCCGTATGTGCCGACAGCACCTGCTACGTCGAGCTTGCCTTTTGAATTAAGAGGGATTTCCACAACGGGATTTGTTACATAGCCTCTTGCGTTACCCCAACAGTCAGAAACGGCCATAACAGTACCTGCAGGACCGCCTCCGTTAAGGCGAAGGGTGACTGAGTCATTGTCGCCTTTTAGCATACTTCCCATAAGGCTTGATGCTGTGAGAAGTCTGCCGAGTGCCGCAGATGTGACAGCAGATGTCTGATGATACTGCTGAGCCTTTTCTACCATATCTGTGGTTTCAGCTGCCATCATTACGAGTGTTCCGTCAGCTGAAATACATCTTACAAGTTTATCCATTTCTTAATCCTCCGCTTTTCCGTTATACCTTGCGACAAAAACTGCACGCTGCGTAGTATCGCAAAGCTTGTTGGACGTCATTTCGTCGTAAATATCGATTATTCCAAACTCCGCATCGCAGAGCCACTTTTTATACATATCGATCGGGCAGGCGATTTCCTTGAAACTTTCGCTTTCCCTGAAATATGCACCGTCGTCATATTCGAATATATCAAGACTGATTTCAACGCTGTCATCATCACAGAGCTGATTCTGCCACACACAATAGACATCATCACAGTCGTAGACAAAAGTGTTGTTGCCTAAAATTTCTCGGTGCTTATATATTGTATTCACGTCAAATACAAATATACCGCCGTGATTCATAAACAGACCGACTTTATCGATCGTATCACGTATGTCGTCAGGTTTTTCGAGATGATTCAGACTGTCGAGCGTACACACAGCAGCATCAATCGTACCGTAAAGGTCAAGCTCTGTCATATCCTGGCAAAGGAAGAGCATCGAAAGTTCATTGTCATACATCTTTTCCTGAGCCTGCGAGAGCATCATAGGACTTGAGTCGACACCGATCATATCGTAGCCGTACTTCGCAAGTTCAACCGTAAGACTTCCCGTTCCGCAGGCAAGGTCGAGGACGATCGCGTCATCAGCTATACCGTAACGAGTAAGAAGCGTGCGGATAAACTCTGCACGCTTTGAGTATTCAATATTTCCGGTAAGTCTGTCATAAACTTCGGCAAATGCGTTATATTCACTCATCTTTTTCTTCTATCCTCTGAAATAAAACTTCATAGCCGTTGCTGCCGTACTGAAGAGAACGGTTAACGCGACTTATGGTAGCAGTACTCGCCCCTGTAGCGGCAACTATATCGCTGTAGACGCACTTGTCGCGTAACATCTTTGCGACTTTGATTCGCTGTGAGATCGACTTGAGCTCTGTCACGGTGCAAAGGTCATCAAAAAAGTCAACGCATTCGTCATATGTGCGCAACTCAAGAACTGCTTTGAAGAGAAGGTCAATGTTTTCATCGTTAATCTTTCTTTTCATAACAACATCTCCGATAGAAGTGATATACTTTAATTGACAGCAATCAATATGGTTTTGTGAAATTAAAGTATACATATTTTAGCACATTAAACCCTAAAAGTAAAGAGAAAACGCACAATATCAAGCGATAATGTGCGTTTTTGTTCCTATTCAAAATTAAATGTTCCGTTGTGACTCGTATTTGCTGAGAATATGGATGGGTTATAAGCGACGATTACCGTATCGGGACCGAACTTTTCTATCGCGTTTGTAACGCTTCCGTCAAAGGTCCTCAGGTCGAGTACAAGGATGTCTTCGACATCGGTAGCGAGGTAGGGGATAACACTTGCACTGAATGAGTCCATGATGTAAACCATACGCTTACCGTTTGTCACTTTGTTATTGTGGATCGTAACGAGAGAATGGTTGCCGTGCATATAAGAGGAATAAGTAGAAATGTTGTAGTAGTCGATTTTATCAAAAACACTTCTTTTGAGCAGGGTATCCTCAAACTTTCCGCTAAAGGTTTCTTCTTTGTCATATGTTACGGTAAAATCTGTGTCAGCTTTCGGGTATATAAAACTGATATCTTCAGGGTCAGCGTACCTGAGTGTAGCTTTTTTGCCCTGTGAGCCGAAGCAATATTTTTCAAAAACCTCGACATTATAATTGTTGATATCACCTATCTGAGTGCTGATGCCGTAGTTGTATCTCGTATTCAGTTCTTCAGCAATCTGACCTGCTGCCCATACTCCTGTTTCCGGTGTCCAGTGGTGGTCAGTTTTGAAGAAGCACGAGTAGTAGTCATCGAAACTTTCATTGATACCGTTTCTCAAGTCGATATAAGGAACGTTGTTTTCTGAAAGACTTTTTAAAAGAGTGTCTGCATTGGCATTATAATTGTCCTGAACACCGTAGGGAAGCTGGTTGTCCTCAGGATTTTCTTTTGACGGACATTGAACGTAGAGAAAATTAATTCCTTTGTTATGAAGATATTCTGAAAAGTAAGCTGTGCTTTCTGCAGGATAGCTCATATCTACGGGAAGTGACTCAAATGTGAGATATCCGTTTCTCATAACGAGAACGGAATCGGTGCCGGAGACAACATCCATTCCCACGAGCTTGTTGAATGAAGCGTTAAGCTCAACGAATTTCATTCTGCCCAAAAGAAGGTTTGATGTGTAGTAGTCCACGTTACTTTCTATTGATCTGACGAGGGATTCGTATTTTTTTACCGGTGATGAGTCGGTTGCAGTGGTTTCGGATGCAATGCCTGAAGTCTGAAATTCAAACCCGTAGTCACCTGAAAACGGATAATCCTCCGCCCAGTTATGTGAGGGTGACTGCGTCTCGTCAGGCTGTGCCTCTGCAGCGTTTGTCTCTTCAGGATAGATGTGAAGAACTTTTGTCATCACGAGCTTTACTCCGATTGAACCCATAAAGAAGACGATCAAACAAATGAATATAATGCTGAGAAGTTTTTTTGCATCAAAGCTTTTCATTTCATCACGCCTTTCTTAGAAATTAAAATAAATAAACGGATTGTATGCCCCTTTTACGGTAAAGGTGAGGATGATAAAAGTTGTTCATATCGCAGATTTGCACTGTTG
>JAGBFD010000184.1 GCA_017936645.1 Clostridia bacterium | reverse complement strand
TCAGAAAGAGTTCGTGCTTCAAGAAAGACAACTCTTGAGCTCATCCTTTCTACTCATAACCGCAAGTGCCTTTCTTGTGTAAGAAGCGGTGACTGCGAACTTCAGAAGCTCTGTAAGGAGTACGGTGTTGACGACGAAGGTCGTTTCGACGGTGTTCTTCCTTCATTTAACTTTGACGATTCAATGGCTCATATGGTTCGTGACAACAGCAAGTGTATCCTTTGCCGTCGTTGCGTTGCAGCTTGTGACAATCAGGGTATCTCAGTTATCGGTGCAAATGCCCGTGGCTTTGACACCTGCATCACATCTCCGTTTGAGAAGAAGATTCAGGAGTACTCATGTATCTCTTGCGGTCAGTGTATCGTAAGCTGCCCGACAGGTGCACTTTACGAGAAGGACAGCACAGCAGACGTTCTTGCTGCTATCAATGATCCTGAGAAGTATGTTGTTGTTCAGACAGCTCCTGCTGTACGTGCAGCTCTCGGTGAAGAGTTCGGTTATGAAATCGGTACAAACGTTGAGGGCAAGATGGTTACAGCTCTTCGTCGCCTTGGATTTGACAAGGTATTCGACACAAACTTCGCTGCTGACCTTACAATCATGGAAGAGTCACAGGAGCTTATCGAAAGAATTACAAACGGTGGCAAGCTTCCGATGATCACATCATGTTCACCGGGCTGGATCAGATACTGTGAGTTCTACTATCCTGAGCAGCTTGATCACCTTTCAACATGTAAGTCTCCTCAGCAGATGTTCGGTGCAACACTCAAAACATGGTACGCTGAGAAGATGGGCATTGATCCTGCAAAGATCGTTTCTGTCAGCGTAATGCCCTGTACAGCTAAGAAGTTCGAAATCGGTCGCGACGATCAGAATGCAGCAGGCGTTGCTGATGTTGATTACTCAATCACTACACGTGAGCTTGCAAGAATGATCAAGGGTGCAGGTATCAACTTCAATATCCTTCCTGAGGAAGCATTTGACAGTCCTCTCGGTGAGGGTTCAGGTGCTGCAGTTATTTTTGGCGCAACAGGCGGTGTTATGGAGGCAGCTCTCCGTACAGCAGTTGAGAAGATCACAGGTAAGACACTTGACAGCGTAGACTTTGCTGAAGTCCGTGGTATGGAAGGCGTTAAGGAAGCTACTTATGCAGTCGGTGACCTTCAGGTTAAGGTTGCAGTTGCAAGCGGTACAGCTAATGCAAAGACACTCATGGAGCAGGTTAAGAACGGTACAAGCGAGTATCAGTTCATCGAGATCATGGGTTGTCCCGGTGGCTGTATCAACGGTGGCGGTCAGCCGATCGTAGACGCAACAACACGTAACTTCGAAGATTTCAAGGCTAAGCGTGCATCTGCTCTTTATTCATCAGACGCAGCTAATGCTAACCGTAAGTCACACGAAAACGAAGCTATCAAACGTGTGTACAGCGAGTTCTTCGGTGAACCCGGCAGCCATAAGGCTCATGAGATCCTCCACACATCATACGTTAAGCGTAGCCTTTACAACAACTGATAAATTAATCAATCCCTCTTCGGTGAAAATCGAAGAGGGATTTTTCTGCATTGTATGTATCAGAAATAAATTTACTGAAATTTTTGGAAATTAATTTTTACTATTATACAATTTAACCAATGACAAACCGTCTTCTTTGTGCTATACTAACAGCCGCAAAGGAGATGTGTTTTTATGCAAACATTAATGAGCTTGTCAGTCTGCCTTTTTGCAGGACTTCTGCTCTCGCGTTTAGCAAAACTTGTAAAGCTTCCTGCCGTTACGGCTTACCTCGTTGCAGGTATCCTCGTCGGTCCGTACGTGCTTGGTTCTTTAGGAATACCCGGTCTCGGATTTACCAGTATGGAAGATATAAAATCTTATGAACTTATTCCAGATGTTGCACTCGGATTTATTGCTTTTCTGATAGGTAACGAGTTCCGCCTTGCACAACTCAAATCAACGGGTAAGCAGGCGACAGTTATCGGTATTTTTCAGGCTGTTTTTACAACCATTCTCGTAGATGCTGCACTTATTGGTCTGCATTTCGTGATTCCCGATAAGCTTCCGCTTCCGTCAGCCATCGTGCTTGGTGCCGTCGCTTCGGCTACAGCTCCTGCCGCAACGCTTATGGTTGTCAAACAGTATAAAGCAAAAGGTCCCGTGACAGATATTCTTCTTCCGATTGTTGCTCTTGATGATGCTGTAGGACTTGTACTCTTCGCTGTTTCGTTCGGTGTCGCAAAGGCTCTGATTCACGGAGAGGTTGATGTGCTTTCGATTATTGTCGAGCCTATTCTTGAAGTAGTGCTTTCTCTTCTTCTCGGTTTTATTATGGGTGTTGTTTTCACTTTTACAGAGAAATTTTTCCATTCACGTTCAAAGCGTCTTGCAGTTTCAGTTACATTTGTATTTTTCACCGTTGCACTTTCGATGATGGAGTTTGAGATAGGCGGTGTACATATCGCATTTTCATCTCTTCTTACTTGTATGATGCTCGGCACAGTATTCTGCAATATGTGTGACTTCTCTGAAGAGCTTATGGACAGAATAGACCGCTGGACAGCTCCGCTTTTCGTTCTTTTCTTTGTTATCAGCGGTGCAGAGCTTGAACTTGCAACATTTAAGGAGCTTATTGTTGTCTGCATTGGTGTGGCATACATCGCATTCCGTTCACTCGGCAAATACTTCGGTGCAAGACTTAGCTCGAAGGCTGTAAAATGTGACGAACACATCGTCAAATATCTTGGTATCACTCTTCTTCCTCAGGCAGGTGTTGCTCTTGGTATGGCACTCAAGGCAGAGACACTCGGACCTGAAGGTCTTATTGTAACCAATATAACCTTGTTTTCAGTCCTTATTTATGAGCTTGTCGGACCGTTTCTTACAAAAGTTGCACTTACCAAGGCAGGAGAAATCAAACCTGAAGGTGCAGTCAGTGCAAGAAAGCCAGATGTTATCGCTCCTGAGCTTAAAAAGAATAAAGCAAAATAATATTTATGCGTTGGATATTCGTGAGAATGTCCGACGCGTTTCATTTTAGGTGCTGACAAATTCGGGTTTGTGGGGATCTTCAATGTTGTAGCTATCAGGCCCCCTTGCCTAAAGGGGGCTGTCGCGACGAAGTCGTGACTGGGGGATATTTTCAAAGAGAACAACGATATTTCGATGCTTTTCTAAAAGAATCCCTCCGTCTTTTGCTTC
>JAGBFD010000183.1 GCA_017936645.1 Clostridia bacterium | reverse complement strand
TAAGAGGATGCTCGGGAGCCATAACCATGAACGTTACGCCGAAAAGCGTATCGGGTCTGGTGGTGTAAATCTTAAGCTTTTCATCGGTATCCTTAACCGAGAAGTTAACGAAAGCACCTGTTGATTTACCGATCCAGTTTTCCTGCTGGAGCTTGATATTGGGCAGGTAATCAACTTCCTTAAGGCCTTCGAGGAGCTTGTCCGCATATTCGGTTATACGCAGATACCAGACGTCCTTTGACTTCTGAACGATATCGCTGTGGCAGATATCGCACTTGCCGCCCTGTGAATCTTCGTTGGAAAGAACGACCTTACAGTGGGGGCAATAGTTAACAAGGGTCTTATCTCTGAAAACAAGGCCGTTATCAAACATCTTGAGGAAAATCCACTGTGTCCATTTATAGTAATCTTCCTGAGTAGTATCTACAACTCTTGTCCAGTCAACAGAGAAACCTACTCTCTTGAGCTGACTTGAGAACTTTTCGATGTTCATATCCGTAACCTTACGGGGATGAATGCCTGTTTTGATAGCATAGTTTTCAGTCGGAAGACCGTAAGCATCAAAACCGATCGGGAACAATACGTTGTAACCCTGCATTCTTCTTTTTCTTGACACTACCTCAAGACCTGAATAAGCCTTGATATGACCAACGTGCATACCTGCACCGCTGGGATAAGGGAACTCGACGAGAGCATAGAACTTCGGCTTATCCGAAAAATCTACCGCATTGAAGACGCCCTCTGCCTCCCATTTATCCTGCCATTTTTTCTCTGTTGATTTAAAATCATAACCCATTTCAATATTCCTCCGAGTAAGTGCAGCGTCGTGCTGCTGTAAATTAAATTTATACAAATTCACGGGCGGATAATATCCGCCCCTACGAATTATTTGCTAAATCAATCCGGTGTAACCAGATCTGAAATATCCACCTTTGCGGCATCGCCCCAGAGTCTTTCGAGATTATAATACTCTCTTGACTGAGGGTCAAAAATATGAACAAGAACACAACCGTAATCAAGAAGGATCCAACCCGTTGCTCTGCCCTCAATGTGATCAGGCTCAACACCAAGCTTTGACATTTCCTCCTCGACCTCATCTGCAAGTGAACGGACATGTGTATTTGAAGTACCGCTTGCGATAATGAAATAGTCCGAAACGATGGTAAGCTCCTGAGTCTCGATAAGCTCAAGATCCATCGCCTTTTTATTATCGAGAATTTTAACTATACTTTTTGCTGTTTCAAGTGATGTCATATCTCTTTCCTCCTCATTACTGCCTCGTTATAAAGGTCAAGACTGTCAGGATGTATGACACTTCCCCTTCTGACAAGGTCAGGTATACCGAACTCAAGTGCATAAAGCACAGCCGCATCCATAGACTCGTCACAAAGCTTTCGCATAACGTCGACATCCTTATAGTTGCGTTCGGCAGATATGTAGTCTGCTAGATAAACAATCTTTTCGAGCTGAGTCATTCCTGCTCTGCCCGTTGTATGGTATCTGACGGCTTTGTAAATTTCTTTGTCGTCAATTCCCATCACTTTTTTGATGTATGCCGCCCCTGCTATCGCGTGCCATAGCTTTTTGTTTGCACGTTCTTCAGGCAGAAGCTCAATACCCGCCTCAGTTATAACCCCCAGCTGTTCCTCGGGTGAGGAATTTTTCATAATGTCGTGTAAAAGTCCCGCCGTGTACGCTTTACCCGCATCTCCGCCGTACTTTTCGGCAAGGTAACGTGCACTTTCTGCTACATTAAGACTGTGTTGAAAACGTCTCAACTCCAGCTTCGACCTTATGAGTTCAATGATTTTTTCATCAGTCCAGCCGTTCAAAGGTATAACTCCTTTTCTTTTATATACTTCAAAACCTGCTCATCGACAAGACCCTCAACACTCTCACCGTTACGGATAGCACTACGGATCTGAGTCGAACTCAATTCGATCGGGTCGAAGTCGCAGGTGATGAACCGTTCTTTTTTTTCAGGAAAATATTCTTCAATATATCTCCTGAGTTTTTCTTCATTAATTTCGTCGCTTCTTGTCACAGCGCAGATTTTAACGTGTGACAGAATCACATCCGGATTTTTCCAGTTATGAAAAGAAAGCAACATATCCGAACCGAGCAAAAATATCAGTTCATCATCCGGATAAATCCCGTGAAGGAGCGTTACCGTTTCATAAGTGTAACTCTTTCCTCCACGAGCAATTTCCATATCACTGACTTCTACACCTATTTCTCCCTCAAAGAGAAGCTTCAGCATATTCAACCGGTCTTCGGCTGAACTCGCATCTTCCCGTACCTTGTGCGGTGGAGTAGCAGTCGGAATTACAATAAGCTTATCAAGTGAAAGACGTTCTTTCAGCTCATCAGCATATTTCTTATGTCCTGCGTGCGGTGGGTCAAATGCACCGCCAAAAATACCTGTACGCATTATCTTATATTGATCTTTTTCTTCATAAGTATATATGTGCTGAAGAAGAGACCTACACTTATAAGAATCAAAGCTATAGGAGCGGCGATATCAATATGAGCCAGAGCAACCATAGCATCTGTACCTACAGCAAATGTAAGCTTTTCCGTTACATAGCTGTAGTTAAATCCGATGTGGATATACTCCGTCACGATATCCATAACCTTAAGTACTACTATGCCCACTACTGCCAGGAAAAGTATGGTGAAAAGTACATAATGCTTTTGGAAGGGTCTTGTGTTTGAAACAGTAATAGCAAAATATGCGATCATTGTAAATGTAACCACAAGGAAGAAGAACTGAATGACGTAAGTTACGGCATATACGATCAGAACGTTAACACTAAGACCTTCCTGAACCATTCCGAGAAGCATTTCGACGAGACCGAGACCTTCGTCGCCCATCATTTCTCCCATAGACCACAGTGCGATTCTTGCAGTAGCAAGGAAAGCTAAGAAAGCTGCGATATACCAGAAAATTGATACAAACATCTTTGAGAACAATACAGACTCACTTTTTACGGGAAGTGTAAAGGTCAGGTAACCCTGATCACCATACACACTTTTCTGGAAGTTAAGCATCACAACTGCTGCTGTGACAACAAAGTTTGCAAATGAGATAAGGCAAAGAACAATGTATCCGAGCATTTCACCAATGGAGTCAAGTTCCTTACTGAGTGCAACTGAACCTACCAGGTAAAGTGCAACCGCAGCAAAAACACCGTAAACTATGCCCATAACCCTGCCTGTTGCAATAAAATCATGTTTCAGAAGTTTACCAAACATTGCTGAACACCTCCCTGAACAGATTTTCTACCGTACTGTTATTTTCTCTGATCTTTTCAACCTGAGTATTAACAGCAAGTGTTCCTCCCTTGATCATAATAACACGGTCAAGAATTCTCTCAATGTCATAGATAAGGTGTGTTGAGAGAAGGATTGTTGAATTTTCAGCGTGATTTTTGAGAATTGTTTCAAGGATGAAATCTCTTGCAACAACGTCAACACCACCGAGAGGTTCGTCAAGCACGTAAAGGTCAGCTTTACGGCACATAACAAGGATCAGGTGGAGCTTCTCCTGCTGACCCTTTGACATGGTCTTGAGCTTCTGCTTCATATTAAGCTCAAAAGTCTGAGCCATATTCAGAGCCTTCTCTTGGTCAAAGTTCTTATAAAAATCAGCCATATAGTTTATCGCTGACTTCGGTGTCATCCACGGTGGAAGGTAGTTTTTCTCAGGAAGATATGCAACAACCTTCTTCGACTCCACACCGGGAGCCTGACCGTTAATGAGAATCTCACCTTCGTAGTCGTTGATAAGACCTACTATAGACTTAATCATTGATGACTTACCGCAGCCGTTCGGACCGAGAAGTCCGACGATCTGTCCCTTAGGGATGTCGAATGTAATCCCTTTAAGAACCTCGTGTGAGCCGTAGCTTTTTCTGAGGTTTTTAATTTCTAATAAAGGCTTTCCTGCCATTATGGTTTCCTCCAGTTTATTGATTAATCATCTGCCATACGTGCTTCTTTAATCATCTCGTCCGTAATTTTTGATTCACCGTGTTTAACAAAAATCAGGAAGCAGATCGCAAGTGCAAACATTATCGGGCTGTAATAGAACAGCGACATATAAGTTCCCGCAAACATACGGATGAAACCGTAAACAATAGGAGCTGCAATCTGTGCTGAGAATGTTGCTGTATAATAGTAACCTGTGAATGTGCCGACCTTTGCAACACCGCCGATGTCGAGAACAAGCGGAAGTGTATTAACGGTGATAAACATATTAGCAGCACCGCCAAGGATAAGAACGGGATAGATAAGAACTCGAAGTATCTTTGTGATATCCGAAACAGAATCCGAAATTGCCTTCAATGCTGCACCGAAGTCTGCGTTTTCAAGTGAGAGAACTTTCTCTGCGACGCCTATAACTGCAAGTTCTGTAGCTTCGCCTGCATTTTCTGCAAAGTACTTGTCAAATTCTGCATAATACTCTGCTCCTTCGACGGCCTTACCCTGCTTATATTCGATATAAGTATCTACTGTGATAACTTCGTTTTCAGCCACTTCTCTGCCTGCTTCTTTTGCTGCATCGCTGACTTCAGAGTTGTAGTTGTTGACCTGATCGTTAACTGCGATGTAAGCATTGTTGACCTCAACGTAGTTCGTGATTGAAAGATCATTGCTTCCGAGCATTACAAGGAAAACACCGAAGAAAACGATGAAAGCTGAAAGGAAAACAGAAAGACCTGCAAGGATAGTCTTTTTTCTGCCGAACTTCTTGCCGAGCTTACCTGCAGGAAGAGCTGCAACACCTGAGCATACTGCAAAGATAAGCATGATAAATGTTGCTTCAGAAGTAATCATATGAAGGATTTCCTGAGCAAACAATGAGAAGAAGGTTGTAATAGCGTTTGTACCGCAGAAGAGGAAGAAAAGACAGCCGAGCATAAAGATGAGGCTCTTTCTCTCTGCACTTGTAAGTTTTTCAGCCTTGAGTGCAGCCTTCTGAGCTTTTGCTGCTGCTTTTTCAGCTTTTCTCTTCGCCTTAGCATCTGCGTACTGGTTCATCTCGCCCTTAAGCTTGATGCTTGTGTCCTCCTCCTTAACGAAGAAGAGAAGAACGAGCATGCCGATAATCATAACGAGTGAACCGATAAAGAAAACATACGGGAACGAAAGAGTTTCATTTGCTTTGATCTGTGCCTTTGAGTAACCTGCAATAAGTGTGCAGAGTGCGATACCGAGTGTACCTGCGACCATACCTACAGCTGAACCTATACCACCCATAAGGTTGATAACAGCGTTACCCTCTGAACGAAGATGCGGCGGTGTGAGGTCAGGCATAAGTGCAACAACGGGTGCACGCCACAACGACATTGAGAAAACAAAAAGGATAACAACAAGCATCGTTGACGCAAGGATTATTGCATCGGTTGCAGTTGCAGAAAGTTCAACATTTCCTCTTTGCTGAATCTGCATAAGCCACTCGGGCATATTAAGAGAAACTATCGGGATGAGAGTAAAAAGAACTGCTGAAATCGGAGCACAGGACACGATAAAAGGACGGCGCTTACCGAGCTTTGAGTGACAGTTATCAGACAGTTTGCCGAAAGTCGGCTGGAAGATAACACCGAAGATGTTATCAAATGTCATAATTATACCGATAAACAAAGGGACAAGTGTAAAGCCACCGTTGAGAGCAACCGTGCTTTCACCCTGTGCCTCTGCAAATTTACCAATCCACGGAATAGCGTTGCCCAGAGCTTCACTCCAATGAGCAATCAAAGAGCTTTCTGAAAGAATCTTATTAAGAATCTTTGTGATGTACGGGTCATAAATTGCCCATGCAATCGAAGTTGCAAGGAAGCCAAAACCCGTCAATATGGTTTTCGGGTAATTAAGCTTCGCTTTTGCATTTTTTTCAGCCATAAAAACATTCCTTTCAAAGCATTTTGCAAAATTGCAATAAACTGATTTTAAATACGCTAAACGGACTTTTATAAAAACGAACAAAACCCCATTTAATCGTACAGTTGTAGTCATTATACCACTTTTACAAGAGTTTGCAAATCTTTTTAAGGTTATTTTTATTAAAATATTAAAAAAGTTTCAAAAAATACATCTGTTAATTTACACGGCTATAATCTCACTTCTTTTTTAAATGGTTTTAAAATAAAAAGGAACAAATTGTAAACAAAAAAAGGAACGGTTTCCCGTTCCGCAAAAAAAAGAAAAAAACCGTCGGGGTTACCCCCGACGGCCGAAAATTCAGTTTACATTATACCTCAAATTCAAATGAAGCAAATGTACCGTTTGATCTGTCATAGATAGTCCATGTCTTGCAAAGACCAACGAGACTGAGAACGCTGTTGTTACCAACGCCTACTTCGAGGATACCATAGATATCTGCGTGACCGCTGATCTGGATGTCACCTTCAAAGTCCATACCAGCTGCTACTTCTGCGAGGTAGTCAACCGGTACAGCATATGTTGACTGGAATACGGGGTTACCGTTTTCGTCAACGAAACGAGCTGTTGCTTCTACCCAAGCGCCGATACCGCCCCAAACGTCAACGTCTACGATTGTGTAACCGAAGAGACCGAAGCCTACGCCAAGACCAAGCTTGATTTCGAATTCGCCATAGATATCAACTACACGGTCGATAACCTTAGAATCGTTAACCTTGCTGAGCTTGTTGTTGATGATTGAAACACCGTGGAACTCTTCTGATACAACTGTGATTGTCATTCTGCCGTTAACGTTGATGTTAAGCATAATGTCAAAGTTGAATGTAAGAGGAGTTGTGCCGAGAGGAACAACTACTGTGAAGAGTTTGATTGATGTTGAATCGAACTCGCTGAGGATATACTTGTTAACAAGGTCATTAAATACCTTACCAGCTTCGAGCTTCTCGCCTTCTGTCTTAACTTCCTCGCCGAACTCTTTGTAGTAAGAACCAGCGATAGTTGTCTTGTCAACGAGATCGTATGAAGCGTTGAGGTAAACCTCATTAAAGCTGAGTGTCTTGATGTTTACGTCAGCCTTAGCATCAACTGAAAGGTTTGAAAGAGAGTAATCCTTTGTAACTCTTACACCGTCAACAGGAGATGTAGCAATTGAGAAGTCAAAACCTGTCTTTGTAGCTTCAGCATCGATATCGAAATCACCGATTGAGAAGCTGATGTTACCGATTGTAAGAAGGAGACCGTGGATGATGTTGTCAATCTGCTCAGCTGAGAGACCTTCTGTATCGAAGAGACCTTCGCTGATAACTTCACCATTACCATCGATAATCTTTGCTGTGCTGAAGTTAACGTCTGTTGTGCCTTCATAATCGATCTTCTCGATTACTTCGTCAACAGCAACGTCAGAAGCTGTAACAACTTTCTGACCGTCAACTACTTCAACAGCCTCTGCCTTGAAAGCAGCGTCGTCAGTAACGAAAACGTCACCAGCAACGATGTCAGCGTCTGCATCGAGAACGACTGTGTCGTCTTCTACTGCATAAGCTTCAACTTCCTTAACGCCGTCAACGAGTTCGAAATCGTCAACTACGTCTTCAGGAACGAAACGAAGACCTACTGCAACAGCGATAGCAGCTGTGATGTCATTAACTGACATAGCCGCAACGCTTACTGTACCGTCGTCTTCAACGGGGATGATGCCATTAACAACAGCTGTAGAAACCTTAGAAATGTTAGCAAAATCTGCTGCATTTGCGATTTCTGCTGTCTCGTCGATTTCGAGACCTGCTGCGTTAACGAGAATTGTTGCAACGAATTCTGTATCAGCTTCTTCAGTTGCATCGATTACGTCGTAGTCAACGAGAACGTCATATTCTGCCGCTGCAGCAACAGCGTCATAATACTCGTCGCCCGGCTCGAGACCAAAGTATGTCTCGCCTGTCTGGGGTACCTGGTAACCAAATGCGCAACCAACCTGCTCTAAGAATTCGCCTACTTCCATTGTCTCAGTACCCGGCCATACGAAGCCCGGGAAGATACTGGTCATAATGGTCATGATGATTGACAAGATGATTGAAATGATCTTTGTGGCCATAACAATTCCTCCCATAAAATTTTTTGAGGATCTGATTTTCCTTCGTCCGGAAAGTGGTATAACGTTAGTACCGCTTTTAGGTTAAGTTGCCCGTAGGCAACACCTACGGAAACACTTTTCCTCAATTCGAATTATATTATACTTCCCGTCATTTTTCAAGTAAATTTTAAGCATTTTTAAACAATTTTGGTTATTTTTATCATTTTGCACAACATATAGTGTCTGAAGTGTCGGGAAAAACTATCACCTTTGTGCAAATTGACAAAGATTTCCAGCCCTTACACTTTAAGCAAATTGTATATCTCAATGAATAATTCAATTTGATAAATTTTTCACAGCTTTTCAGCACGATTTCGTCACTTTCATTATATGCGTAACATAAAAAAACGGCAGCCGTTTTACCGACTGCCGTTAAATTTATTGAGTTTCGATTATTCCTCTGTGCCGTAGATCTTTGCAAGTCTCTCAAGGTGAGCATAGCGATCCTTAGCGCCTGCTTCAGCCTTAGCGAAGAGTTCTTCAGCTCTTTCAGGGAATGAACGTGTAAGTGATGCATAACGAGCTTCGTTAAGAAGGAATGCACGATAGCCCTCTGTTGCAGGAGCCTTTGAATCCAATGTGAACGGATTCTTTCCTTCTGCCTTGAGTGCCGGGTTGTAACGGAACATATTCCAGTAACCGCAGTCAACAGCCTTCTTCATTTCAGCCTGGCAGTTGATCATACCACCCTTGATTGAGTGCATTTCACAAGGAGCGTAACCGATGATGATTGACGGTCCCGGATATGCTTCAGCTTCCATGATTGCCTTGAGTGTCTGGTTCATGT
>JAGBFD010000182.1 GCA_017936645.1 Clostridia bacterium | reverse complement strand
TATGAATCACGAGCGATGTCGTAAAGCTTTGCGTACATCTCTTCAGGATCACACCAGTTGTTTGTCGGGCCTGCATCTTCCTTCTTCTTTGAACAGATGAAAGTTCTGTCCTCAACACGTGCAACGTCGTTGGGGTTTGTTCTGTGAAGGTAGCAACCGGGAAGTTTTTCCTGATTGAGCTTAATCATTTCGCCTGTTGCAACAGATTCTGCTCTGAGAGCCTCGAGCTGTTCCTCTGAACCGTCAATCCATACGATCTGGTCAGGCTTAACGAGTTCTACTTTTTCGTCAATCCAGTCAAGAATTGACTTGTTGGTTGTCAATGCTGCCATAATATTTCAATCCTTTCGTTGAAAATACAAATTTTTACATATATATTATATCCAATAAAAAGTGAATTTGCAATATACAATTTGCTTATTGTTTACTTCTTACGGCATTAAATTTGTAAAATCTGACGAATTGCCGTAGAACAAACGAATAAAAACCTTCTGTCAGCCAACAATCATACTGTGTATAAACGCAAATCTGACGGAGGTATCGTAATGAAAACTAAAAAAAATCAGACACAACGGATTCTTGACGGGTTTGTGACATCAGTTATTCTGATTGTTGCAGTTACTCTTGTAGCTTCAGGAATCGCCATAAGCAAAATCAACACAGATTACATGGAAACAGGTGTACGTGCAGGAAAAATAGTCGCCGAACGAAAAGCTCAGCAGATATCGATAACCACGCATGACGGACTGACCCTCACAAGTGAAACCAATCCCGGAATGATCACCGATTACCTCGCTTATCTTCCTCCACCCGTCAATACAACTTATATTCTTATCGAAGATATAATAAGCTTAATAGAAAACTACCGTAAGTAACAAATTACATTTGCAAATCAAAAGCACTTTCACCCATTTTGTGAAAGTGCTTTAGTCTTATTCCGCCTGTTGGTTTTCTATGGCTTCACCGAGAAGATTCAGTGCTTTTATAGGATCTACCGTTTTCCCGTCTACCTCTGTTTCAAGATGGACGTGGACTCCGTCTTTTTCCTCGACAGGAATAGCAACTACCGTACCTATCACCTGTCCCTGCTCTACCTTTTCACCGTTTTTGACAGTTGCCTTTACTCCGCAGTACTTGGCTTTGAGTCCGTTTCCGTGCTGAATGACGATCACCTCACCCCAGATTTCGTCAGACGTAACTTCCGTCACTTCACCGTCCTGAACAGCTATGGCATTGTCTCCGATATTACCGCTGATATCTATGCCGTTATGTGTACGCCAGTCGTCCATAGTTTCAGAGTAAATCATATCACCATCGCTGTAATCCTTCTGAACCTTACTGTTAAGCGGAAGCATATAGTATCCTGAGTACGGACGGTTCAGATCATTCAGGGTAGTCAGCGACTGTTCCCTGTCATCCGGGACATTTGTCACATTTGCATTGGCTTGTGATTGAGTATTCTTTTCAGTCGTTTCGGGAATACTGAAAATCGTAGCAGGTTCATCTCCCTGATTGTCAGGCAACATATCCCTTACCTTCGCTACATTGTAAATAGCCGACCCTATACCCGTAATCGCAAGCAGTAGCGACATCACCACACCGTAAAAAGCCTTTGTCTGAATCCATTTAAACTTATCCTTACCTGATGATTTTCTCATAACAATTCTCCTTGTTGTTTCGTCAGGTATAGTTTTGTCTTCAAAAACAATTTTATACATTCTATGTATAAACAAAAAATATATGTGATAAAAAAGAAAAAGAAGCCGATTTCTCGACTTCTTTTTCCAATAATTGAGGGGTTTATTGAGGAGGGGTATGTACTAACGAGAGTTGCGGCTCTCTCATTGAGTACAGCTAAATGTTAAACTGAATTTGTTACATAGATATGAACATTTTGTTATACTTTAGTATATTATTTATGAATGACTTCAAAAAATTTTTAGAAAAACCTCACTTTTTTACATTAAAGTGTTGAAATGACTTTTCCTTTGTTGTAAAATTCAGAATGTAATAATTTTTTCTCTATGGGGGCTACATATTATGAAACTTGCAGTTCAGCTTTATTCACTAAGAGATGACTACAAAAACGGTGAGGAATTTCTTAAAATCCTCGAAAAAGTAAAAGAAATCGGTTTTGACGGAGTTGAGTTTGCCGGTTTTGGCGGATGCGAAGTCGAAGAAATCAAAGCAAAGCTTGATGAGCTCGGTCTTACAGCAGTCGGATGTCATATGGGAGTTGAAAATTTTAAACCCGACAAGATCGAAGAAACGATCAGAATCGCAAAAACTCTCGGTATGAAATACATCGGTACAGGCGGTGCTCCTCACAGTACGGCTGAAGAAGTTCAGGAGCTTGTAGATATCTTCTCATACGCTAACAAAATCGGTGAAAAAGAAGGACTTAAATTCTATTACCATAACCATACGGAAGAGTTTGAAATCGACTTTGACGGAAGACTTTGTATGGACGTCATCGCTGACGGTGCATACCTTGAGCTTGACACCTACTGGAGCTTCTGCGGCGGTGCTGACAACTACTCTTACATCAAAAACAACACAGATAAAATCATCCTCCTTCACATCAAGGACGGTATCGACCGTAAACCCACAGCTCTCGGTGAAGGCAACAACGACCTTCTTTCAGTCTTCAAGGCTGCCAAAGAAATTGATATGGAATGGCTCGTACTTGAAAATGATGATCCTGTACCTACAGGTGTCGAGGATATCACACGCAGTATGAAATATTTCAAAGAAAACTTATAATTAAGGAGATAAAGAAATGAAACTTGGGGTTTTCACTTGCTTACTTCAGAATTTACCTCTTGAAGAAGCTCTTAAATATTTTAAATCACTCGGAATCGAAATGGTTGAAATCGGCTGTGGCGGTTATCCCGGAAATGCACATGCTGATCCTGAAGTGCTTCTCAACGACGAAGCAAAACTCGATGAATTCAAAGCTACTATCGCAAAGTACGATATGCAGATAAGTGCACTCAGCTGTCACGGTAACCCCGTTCATCCGAACAAAGAGATCGCTGCGGAATACGATAAAACAATCCGCAACACTATCCTTCTTGCCGAAAAGCTCGGTCTTCATCAGATAAACACATTTTCAGGCTGTCCCGGTGACTGGGAAGGTGCAAAATATCCTAACTGGGTAACCTGCCCGTGGCCTGACGATTTCAGCGAAATCCTCGAATGGCAGTGGAACGAAGTTCTCATCCCCTACTGGAAAGATCTCGTTGAGTTTGCAAAGGCACACGGTGTCGACAAAATCGCACTTGAGCTTCACCCCGGATTCTGCGTTTACAACTGTGACAGTCTTCTTCGACTTCGTGAGGCTGTCGGCCCCGAAATCGGTGCAAATTTTGACCCAAGCCATCTCATCTGGCAAGGTATGGATCCCGTCGCATGTATCCGTAAGCTCGGTGATGCTATCTTCCATTTCCACGCAAAAGACACAAAGATCGACAAGTACAACACAGCTGTCAACGGTGTTCTTGATACAAAGCCTTACGGTGATGAGATCAACCGTTCATGGATCTTCAGAAGCGTAGGATACGGCAATGACGAAGTTTACTGGAAAGATATCATAAGCAATCTTCGCCTTGTCGGCTATGATTATGCAATCAGCATCGAGCACGAAGACAGCCTTATGAGTCAGAACGAGGGTCTTACAAAAGCTGTTAATACACTCAAAAACGTTCTTATAACTGAAGCCACAACTGAGATGTGGTGGGCATAATTCCTATTGAAAAGAGGCAAATACAATGGTTAACGGAAAGATCGGTACTGCTGTCATAGGCTACGGCGGTATGGGAAAATGGCATACTGAAAAAATGATGCGTGATATGAGTGATAGAATGAAGCTCGTAGGCATCTACGATATCAAAGAGGAGCGTTGTGACCTCGCAAAAGAAAACGGCATTCACGTTTTCTCTTCCCGTGAGGAGCTTCTGAACGACGAAAGAATTGACTTCGTGGTAGTCGCTACACCCAACGACCTGCACAAAGAAATCGCTATTCAGGCCATGGAAGCAGGTAAAAGCGTTATGAGTGAAAAACCTGTTACATTATCGAGCGAAATGCTTGAAGAAATAATTGCCGCAAGTGAACGTACAGGTAAGCTTTTCACAGTTCATCAGAACAGACGTTTCGACCCTGACTACCTTACTATAAAGAAAATCTACGAGGATAACACTCTCGGCAAGCTTTTCAACATTGAGTCCCGTGTCTGCGGTTCACGAGGTATTCCCGGTGACTGGCGACAGAAAAAGGCACAGGGCGGCGGCATGATCCTCGACTGGGGTATACATACTCTCGATCAGATCCTTATGCTCTTTGATGACAAAAAACTTCTTTCTGTTTACAATCAGGTCACGAATATCACAAACGATGAGGTCGATGACGGATTCAGCTGTGAGCTCCGTTATGAGGGTAACCTCACAGTTCACCTTTACGTAGGTACAAGCAATTTCATTGATCTTCCGCGCTGGTATATGCAGGGCGAAAACGGTACTGCAGTTATCACTGACTGGGATCTCAACGGTGAAATAGTAATGGTTTCCGACTGGGAAAACAGAGATGCGGTACCTGTTCAGGCAGGTGTAGGTCTCACAAAGACTATGGCACCCAGGACTGATGATACAATTCAGAAGTATCCCCTCCCCTACGTCGAGAAGGTTTCTTTCAGCGACGAAAGCAGACTTTACAACAACCTTTGCGATGCACTCGAAGGAAAAGCTGAACAGCTTGTAACACACGATCAGCAGAGAAGACTTGTCAAGGTCGTAGAGGCAATGTTTGAGTCAGCAGAAAAAAATGAAGTTATAAAGTTTTAACCGACAATGAGCTGTAAAAAACTTTCGTTTTTACAGCTCATTTTAATTGGATAGGAAAATGATACAGAACGTGCAAAGGTACGTCTGTGGTAGCCATATGCGTTAGTTTTTACAGATAAAAAGGTAAAGAAAAAGGGTCTGCAAAAAGCAGACCCTTAATATTAAATTAATTATTCCTCAACAGGTGCTTCTTCAACAGCCTCTTCAGCAACTTCTTCAACTGCTTCTTCCTCTGCCTTAGGAGCAAGGAGAGCACGGATTGAAAGACTTACACGGCTCTTTTCAAAATCGATAGCTGTAATCTTGCAAGTAACCTTCTCACCGATCTTGAGAACATCCTGAGGCTTGCTGATGTGCTGATCAGCAATCTGAGAAATGTGGATAAGACCGTCGATACCCGGGATAACTGTAGCGAATGCGCCGAATGTTGTCATACCAACGATTTCTGATTCGATAACAGTATCAACAGGATAGTCACGACGAAGGATTTCCCAAGGATTGTCCTCAGCCTTCTTATAGCCGAGAGAAATCTTCTTGTTTTCCTTATCAAGTGACTTAACGAAAACTTCGATCTCCTGACCTACAGCAAGAATGTCTGACGGATGCTTGATTCTCTTCCATGAAAGCTCAGAGATATGTACCATACCGTCTACGCCGCCGATGTCAACGAATGCACCGTAGTTTGTAAGTGACTTAACTGTACCCTGGTAAACCTGGCCCTCTTCAGCCTGTGCCCAGAATGCTTCTTCTTTAGCCTTGCGAACTTCTCTGAGAACAGCCTTGATTGAACCTACAGCCTTTTTACGGCCACGCTCTGCCTTAACTTCGATGATCTTAAGATCAACCTTAGTCTTGAGAAGATCGTCAAGTGAGTCGCCTCTTGATGCTGTAGCAAGTGATGCAGGAACGAATACTCTTACACCGTTTGTAACAACGAT
>JAGBFD010000181.1 GCA_017936645.1 Clostridia bacterium | reverse complement strand
TAGCAGGAAAGAGTTATTTCAGAACTTGCTTACCTATGCTGTTTATGATTATTCTTTTTGAGGTTTATTCAGCGTTGATACTGTTTAAAGATATTAAAAACACCGGTTTTGTTAAGAAAATTAAGTTTTTAAACGGCAAAAGAGTTATGATTCTTGCTATGGCATTGTTGGTATGCTTATGTGCTGTTTTTGTTGTTTTTGCTATTCCGAATCTTTATAACACAGAAGAACACAAAGTTGGTATGGAAATAGTTGCTTTGAGCGATGAAGAACTAAAGGATTTTACAGACGGTTTGGATGAAGCGTATATAAAATATTATTCAAATCCAGAATCAGACTGGAACAGAAGAAAAGATATAATGGATTTTTCAAAATATTAAATGGAGGTATAATATGAACATTGCAATTATTGCTCACGATGCGAAAAAAGAACTTATGACCCAGTTTTGCATTGCGTACTGCGGTATTTTGAGCCGACACAAGCTTTTTGCAACAGGTACAACAGGAAAACTCGTAGCTGACGCAACAGGTCTTGATATTGTCAGATTTTTGAGTGGCGCTCAGGGCGGCGACCAGCAGATTGGTTCTCTTATCGCTTGTAATGAGATTGATATGCTTCTTATTTTCAGCGATCCTCTTGATCCCAAGGAGCACGAGCCGAATGTAAACAGCTTGCTTCGTATCTGCGATGTACACAACGTTCCTGCAGCTACGAACATTGCTACAGCTGAGGCCCTTATCCACAGTCTCGACAGAGGAGATCTCGATTGGAGAGATATCGTTAACCCGAAGCACTAAAATAAATAAAAATACAAGCATGAATAACTGCCGATTGACGAAAACAGTCGGTGGTTATTCGGCACGTTTACCGACGGTTGGTTTGTCGGAAATTTAAGGAGAAATTTTATGGCACTTATAACAAAGGCTGTCAAGGGAACCCTTGACGTTCTCCCTGCAGACAGTCACAAAAATCAGTTTGTGGAAAAGACTGTGCTTGAAATCGCAAACGAGTTCGGTTTCAGAGAGATCAGAACTCCTGTTTTTGAGCATACGGAGCTTTTCACACGTTCTGTCGGCGACACAACAGACGTCGTACAGAAAGAAATGTACACATTTGAAGATAAGGGCGGTCGTTCGATCACTCTTCGTCCCGAAGGAACTGCGGGTGCAGCGAGAGCCTTCCTTGAGCACGGACTCACAAATGAGGCTATGCCGCAGAAGGTAAGCTACATAACATCCTGCTACCGTTACGAGAAGCCCCAGGCAGGCAGACTCCGTGAATTCCACCAGTTTGGTGTGGAGTGTTACGGCACAGCATCTCCTGCTGCGGATGCGGAAGTTATTTCCGTAGCAAATGAAGTTTTCGGTTTCCTCGGAATTGACAGAATCCGCCTTGAAATAAACTCAATCGGTTGTCCGAAATGCCGTAAGGAATACCACGCAGCACTCAAGGCTTATTTTGAGTCACGCAAGGGCGAACTTTGCGGAACCTGCCTTGACAGACTCGACAGAAATCCGATGAGAATTCTTGACTGTAAGAGTCCTGTCTGCCACGAAATTGCGGCAGATGCTCCGATTATCCTTGATTTTCTTTGCGATGAGTGTAAAGAACACTTTGAAAAGGTAAAGATGTATCTTGATAATATGGGTATCGTTTATGATGTCAATCCTCACATCGTTCGCGGACTTGACTATTACACAAGAACTGTTTTTGAATTTCTTACCGATTCCCTCGGTGCGCAGAGTGCTGTCTGTGCAGGCGGACGTTACGACGGCCTCATCGAAGAAATCGGCGGTTCACACGTACCGGCACTCGGCTTCGGTATGGGAATAGAAAGACTTCTTCTCTTGCTTGAAGCTCAGGGAATTCAGCTTCCTGAAGCGAAGAAGTGTGAGATATATATTGCAAACATCGGTGAAGAAGCATCACTCAAAGCAGCTTCGATGGCTACCGAACTTCGTCAGTCGGGTATGTTTGCCGAGTTTGATGTCGTCGGCCGTTCACTTAAGGCACAGATGAAGTACGCTGATAAGATCGGTGCAAGATTCACAACCGTTATCGGTGAAGATGACATCAAGGCTAACATAGCTAAAGTTAAAAATATGCAGACAGGTGAAATTACCGAACTTGCGATTGATGACTTTGCAGATACATTTATGGAGCTTTCACTTCAGAATGCTGCAAGTGATTTGCAGGACTTGGTAAGTAACTCCGAAGCAATTGATTTAAGCAAATTTTTGGGAGGCATAATGTAATGGATTTTATGACAGGTTTGAAGCGCACAAATTATTGTGGCGACC
>JAGBFD010000180.1 GCA_017936645.1 Clostridia bacterium | reverse complement strand
TTTACGACGTGCCGATATTCTGCTGAATCTTACGGCGTGTCGACGAGCGTCACGCCCTACAAAATAGAGTCAGAACAATTCTATAAACCTGAATTTGTATTCGTTTTAATGAGCAAACAAAAACCGCCCGGAAACCGGACGGTTTTGAATTATAAAGAATTATTTGTCTTCCTTCTTCTTGCGGAAAAGAATCATCTGAATCGGGAAATAGAGGAAGAACTGAATACAAGCACAGATCGCACCTGAAATCGCAATTGCTGAACCTTCTAAGCCCTTTGATGTAAGGAAATTAACCAAGAACGGCTGTAACCAAGCTGAAAAAGCGATAAGAGCAATAGTAACTACGAGATAGATAGGGAAAACGACCTTGATGTTTGCACAGGAGTTAAATGTCTTTTCTCTATTAACAAAGAAAGAGAAAATCTGTGCAAGGATATTACACAAAGTAAGAGCAATGAAAAGTCCGAGTCCTGTTGTATCCATACCTGCAGATGCGGCTTTTTCAGAAGACCAGATACCTAAACCAAAAAGGTCGTAAGGTCTTGCAAGGAATTCATCCGACATAGGTAATTTAACAAGGTACGGTAAGAAAAGCTGAATAACAAATGCACCCAAGCTTACAACGATAAACTTAACAAACTGCCAGAAAGTTTCTACGCCTTTACCTTTTGCGGCAGCAGCCTTATCAATGTCTTTTAATTTCAACATAATTTTAATTCTCCTCAAAATGTAATTACGGAAATTTCCGTTTCGTATATTTTACCATTAAAGTGAGAATTTTGCAACACTTATTTTACAGGAATGAGCAACATACGCTTATTTTCAACATAATCTGCCGTCATATCATTTTCCAGCATTATATCTTCTACGGTTGTATTGTACTTTCTTGCTATATTCCATATACTTTCACCTTCTGAGCAGAAATAAATTACCACTGCAGGTTTTTTATTTTTTTCACTTGTCCCCTCCTGTAAGGAAAGCGATGTGAGCACTTTTTCTCTGCAGCATTTCATCAGTTGACCGTTCAGGAGTACTTCAGCCTTGAAGTCTATCCTGCCGTCCGCTCCCAACGTCGCTGAACAGCCTCCTATACTCACGTGAGGATCAAACACAAGGTTATCACAGCTGTCTACGGTCTTTGCGTACTCAAACTCAGCTTCCCTTTCACAAAGAACGGGCGTACCCTCTGAATCGATTACGATGAGGTTTACGGGGATTTTTCCGCTTATAATGACCTTGTCGGCATCAAAACGGTATCTGTGCTCAGGAGGCATAATAGTAAACGCATACAGCTTCTGCGGCTTCATCGACGATACATCAAGACTCTGCTTACACAAAATATTTTCTTTCATATCGTGGCTCAACTGCATAAACTCCATCGGACTGTACTCCGAAGAGAGTTCGACATCCGTAGAATATGCGTCCGTTACTACCCTGACACTTGTTTTTTCATAAACGGTAAGCTGTGCGAGCACCTCCGCATTTATGTTCATATAGCGGTATTCACCGTCATTATCTGTTTTCGGCTCTGCTGTGAGTCGGGTTACGTGCATCTTCACATCTGCCTTGCTGTTATCGGTTACCGATGCTGCTTCTGCGATTTCATTGAAAGGAATCAGGCAGCTCAGCACACACGCTTCGTTACTGCCTGTGTCAGAGCAGTAGACAACACGTACAAGAAGCTCGCCTTTTATGAGGATTTTGCCCTTGATCAGCTTACATTCATTGAGTATAGGTGAAGCAAATGCATCGATGATCTTTCCGATTCCACCGTTTGAATCTCCGACATTTTCCACCTGACTTATCTCGAAAGATTTCACAGTAACAGCTGAAACATTATCAATATCAAGACCTTTTTTACGAAGCTGTATGCCGTCACCGTTTGCATCACTTATCAGAGGTATGCTTTTATTTCCGACGACTTTAAATCTCAGACCTACCATGCCGTGAACATCAATCCTTCGTTTGCTGACAGCTCTGCAGTTTACATACTCCGTTTTTGTGCTGCAGCTCAAAAATGCATCATCATACGCAGTACTCAGCTCTGCGTATTTTGAGAACGGATAATCCTGATCATAGCAGAAAATATTATTTTTCTCATCGGTATAGACGATCCGGATTTTAGCATTTCCGTCAGCCGTAGCTCTGTCGCCGATAAGTTTTGAATTACTGATCTCAGAAGTCAGGTTACATTTTATAATCCGCATTATATCAGGGCAATAATCGGGCAGGGTGATATCACAGTCCACACCCTGCTCGACATAATTATCATAAAAAATTTCTCCTGTCCCTATGTTTCTTGTGGTAAGCTCAATGCTCATATCAATACCTCTCTTTTTTTATAATCTATGGCATTATATGAACAAGACAGGACAAATATGCTTAATTCGGTTCTACCCTCTTTATATCAGATAAAATAACGTCAAGATCCCATGAACCCGGAAAATATACTTTTCCTTCCGCAACACTTTCCTCACTTACACGGTAAAAACCTTCGGCTTCTTTCGATGATATTTCATATCTTCTTATCACATCACCCGCTTTTACTGCAACAATATGAAGATAGTCAGCTTTATTTAAAACTTCTCTTTCCATTTTATCTCTCCTTAAACTATGCTGAGTACCCAGCCTTTTGTTTCAGTCACGAAAGCTATCCACTCATCCCTTTGTTCCTCGGTAAAATTATTTTCAAAGGCATAGGATGAAATTTCAAGTGTATGTGACGCATCCGGGCTCAATGCATTGAAAATATTTTCCATACTCTCTTTTGTAAGTCTGACGCAACCCGAAAAGTCGATACTGAGTATGATTGAATCTTTTAAAAATCTTACAGTTTCCAGACTTGTACAGTTTGTAAACATCGAATTGACATTACTTGCCGCCTTCATATCAAACAAACCGTTGATTTCCTTCAGAACTATGCAGTTACAGAACGCTCTCTCATAGTTTGATGCTCTGAGCGTTCCTCCGAAGTTTACCGTCTGCAGCATATTTGCCTCATTTGCAAATCTTGTAAATGTTCCGCAACCCTCAAGCGAATCTATTATAACCTCTTTGATAGTTTTACAGTTTTCAAAAACATTTGAGAAAGTGGTAACACTTTCTGCATTTTTAAGTTCAAGCTTACGTATACCGTTTTTAGAAGAAAATACTGACGAGAATACAGTAACTGACGATAAATCCAATCCGACAGAAGTAAGATTCGGACTGAAATTGCTTGAAGAAAACGCAGGGATTGACGACGTATTGAGCATAGGAAGTTCAAACTCCTCTGTTCCTCCTGCCCATAACGCATAGCTTGCTACTGTTTTGAGGCTCAATGCATGGTCTACCATATCCCACCACTCTGCTTTACGTGAATACTCAGTAACCTTACTGTTCAGTCCTGCGATAGTCCTGTTTAAACTGACAGACTCTGCATCATGTTTAGCTTTAAGAGAGGCTATCTCTCTGTCCTTCTCAGCAATTACAGCTTTAGTACGATCATTCGCTTCGTTTATTTGTGCACCGAGCTGTATTTTTTCTTCCGTATGTGCCTTTTTAAGAGCATTTATCTCGTCCTGATAGTCGAGATATGCCTGAGCCGTACACTCCTTTTTAAACCTGTCAAAAAGCACTTCTGACGGGCTGAATGTTCTGTAATCTTCAGGAAGGAGACTTTCTGATACTAAAATCTCAGCTTTATCAGAGGTAATTACCTTATGAGACTCAAAACCTATGACTGAAAGTTCAAAAGCACCGTTTTTTGTAAGCACCTCCCACGGTACCTTTGCCCTGCTGTCAACTATTTCGATAATAAAATATTTTGAATCAGAATTTCTGAACACAGCCGCCTTAGAATCAAAGCGACGCCAGTTGCAGTCAAAATGAAAACGCAGACAAACGGTTTCGTTTGCATTGGCTGCAATCGAAAACTTGTCCGCACCTTTGAGCTGCTGTTTTACAAGCATTAAATCATATGTGATCATTTATATTTTCTCCTTGCCACCTCCATAGCACCACAGTATATATTATAGAGAACATTTGTTCTGTTTGTCAACTGTTTTTTTACTTTACAATACAATATTTTTAATGTATTATATTAGAGTAATTTTTTGAAAAGAAGGTTTAATTATGGAAATGGTAAAGCTTACTCCGTCTGTAGCCGACAACATCTGGGGCGGCACAAGACTTATCGAAGAATACGGAATCAAAACTGACAAGAATCCCGCAGCCGAAGCATGGGTACTCTCCTGCCATCCCGCAGGTCCCTCAACCGTTCAGAACGGCAGATACGAAGGTAAGACTTTGCAGGAAGTTTACCTTGAAGATAAGACTATCTGTGGTAAGAAAGGTGAACGATTTGAATTTTTTCCGCTTCTTATAAAATTTATCGATGCGAAGCAGAATCTTTCCATACAGGTGCATCCCGATGACGAATACGCTATGCGTGTAGAGGGCGAATACGGCAAAACCGAGGCATGGTACATCCTCGACTGCGATCCCGATGCGGAGCTTATCCTCGGATTTAACCGTGAAGTTAGTGTTGAAGAATTCAAGGAAGCTGCAAAGAGCGATGCTATGATGGATATCTGCAACAAAATAAAGGTAAAAAAAGGAGACCTTTTCTTCATAGAATCAGGCACAATGCACGCTATCTGCAAGGGAATCCTTCTTGCAGAAGTTCAACAGAATTCCAACACAACATACAGAATCTATGACTACGGCAGACTTGGCAATGACGGCAAGCCCCGTGAGCTTCACGTTGACAAAGCTGCAGATGTTACCAAACGCTGTCCGCCCGTTATCGCAGATTCTTCAGAAAGAAAAACAGAAAAAATTGAGAATGCTACAAGAGCTGAGCTTACAAAATGTGATCTTTTCACGATGTACAAGCTTGATGTAGACGGTAAATATCAGGCTGTTGCAGATGATGAGAGTTTCGTTTCTCTCCTTTGCCTTGAGGGTGAGGGAAAAGTGATCTGTGGTGACACTACCCTATCTTTCATCAAAGGTGAAAGTATTTTCATCCCTGCTTCAAGCGGTGAATACACAGTCGAAGGTAAGCTTGAAATCCTCGAAAGCACATTATAATAAACAAAAATCCTGCAAAGCACAAAGCCTTGCAGGATTAATTTTATTTAAGATAAGCTTCAAGTCTGTAAATCGGCTGTCCGAGGTCTGAGAAACGTTTTTCATATTCAGTAACTATATTACCTTCAAAATCAGAATTGTGAAGGTCAAGAGAAACATTTTTGATTGTAAAACCATAATCAGAAAACTCACCGATCGAATACTCAAAGAAGTGCATATTATCCGTCTTCTGGTGGATTTCACCCTGTGGAACAAGCATCATTTCGTACAGTCTGAGGAAAGTTTTATTTGTAAGTCTGTGGTTTGCATATTTTTTCTTTGGAAAAGGACACGAAAAATTGAGATAAAGTCTTTCAATCGTCTTGTCAGGAATGAAGCAAGGAAGATATTCTGCTCCGCCTTTTACAAAAAATACATTTTTAAGACCTGCTTCAATCGCTTTCTCACAAGCCTGAACGATTACATTCGCACTTTTTTCAACTGCGATGTAGTTAATATCAGGGTTCAGCTTCGCGATTTCGCAAACAAACTGACCTTTACCGCAGCCTATTTCCATATGTACCGGATTGCTATTGCCAAACATCTTTTCATAGTCGAAATAGGTTTTATTTTCTATTGCAGTACTGAAGTTTTTGTCCTCCGAATGAATTTCGAAAAGTATTTCTTTACATTCTTCAAGTCTTGGTTCAAGGTTTTTCTTTTTTCTCATTCTCATGGTGCAGTCACCGTCCGTTTAATATTCGCTATATTTTACCCTATTTTCACTCCTTCGTCAACTCATTACTTGACAAAAAAACAAATTCAATATATAATCACTTCAACGACTGTGACGGGAAAAAGTAGTACGGCAGTAAAGCAAAGAGAGTTTCCGGTTGGTGTAAGGAAACGTGAGCTACCGTGTGAAATACCTCCCTGAGTTGTGCACCGAACTAATCGAGATTACAGTAGGCTGCACCGTGTGCGCACGTTAAAGCGTAGGAGTGTATTTGCACTCGCCGAGGTCATATCCGTGAGGGTATGATAAATAGAGGTGGTAACACGGTAATTCGTCCTCTGTCCTATGACAGAGGTATTTTTCTGTCACAAAACTCAAATCAGAAAGGATAAACAACAATGAAAATCTATGACGAACTCGTAGCCAGAGGTCTTAT
>JAGBFD010000179.1 GCA_017936645.1 Clostridia bacterium | reverse complement strand
TGGCAGTTTGTAAGATCAACATCGACTCAGACCTCCGTCTTGCCATGACAGCAGCTATCAGAAAGTATATGGCTGAGAATCCGAGTCACTTCGACCTGCGTCAGTATCGCACGCCTGCTCGTGAGGCTATCCAGGGCATGGTTGAGCATAAGATCAACACAGTTCTCGGCTGTGGCGGCAAAGCATAAGTTAACAAAAACAGTTCAGGCAGTTGCGAAAGTGACTGCCTGTTTTTTTGAGAGGTTGTTTTTATGATAGATAAACTTATTTCATCGTTGCCGAAAGCTGTCGACGGAATGCTCATCGTTTCAGAAACGAACAGGAGATACTTTACTTCATTTCAGTCAAGCGACGGAGTTTTGCTCGCAACGAAAAAAGGTTCTGTTTTTCTTACGGACAGCAGGTATATAGAAGAGGCACAGAATAAAGTCAGATGCTGTGAAGTGGTTGAGCTCAAAAAACTTTCAGAACAGCTGCCTGAGTTTTGTAAAAGTTTTGACGTGAGGACTCTTATGGTAGAGGCTGAAAGACTTACCGTCGCTCAGCTCAACGCTTATCGGAAAATTCTCAAAGGGGTTCTTCTTACAACGGTTGGTGGCGATGCAATTATTGACAAACTGCGTATGCAGAAAAACGAGTACGAGCTTGAATCAGTTATCAAAGCACAGAGAATTGCAGAAAAGGCATATGAGCATATCCTCGGATTTATAAGAGAGGGTGTGACTGAGAGAGAAGTTGCACTTGAGCTTGATTTTTTTATGCTGAAAAACGGTGCGGAAGCGATTTCTTTTGAAACGATCGCCATTTCGGGTGCGAACACATCAAAGCCTCACGGCGTACCGACAGATAAAAAGATCTGCAACGGTGATTTTGTAACAATGGACTACGGCGCAGTTGTAAACGGATATCATTCGGATATGACCAGAACGGTTGCTGTGGGTGAAGTAAGCGACGAACAGATAAAGGTTTATAATACTGTCCTTGAGGCTCAGCTCAGGGCTTTGTCCGTACTTAAAGAGGGCGTCAGATGCTCCGATGCGGATGCAGCTGCACGTGACTATATAAAGGAAAGGGGATATGCAGACTTTTTCCGTCACTCAACGGGCCACGGTGTCGGTCTCGAAATACACGAAAAACCCAACCTCTCTCCTAAAAATACAGGTTTATTGAAGTGCGGCAATATCGTGACAATCGAGCCGGGAATCTACATTCCGGGCAAATTTGGCGTCAGAATTGAGGATATGGCAATAATTACAAAAAATAGTTGTGAAAATTTAACAAAAATTCCAAAGAAATTGGCAAAAATATAAGTATTGACCAAAAGGTTACAATATGTTACAATTGGTAACGAATTGTAAACGAAAGGAATGTACACATGACGAAAACCCCATCAACAAAAAAGATGATGAAGCTTTTGCTTGCTTTTGCGGCAACTGTAGTCATTTTCTTTGCTATGAGTTTGAGTGCAAGTGCGGCATCATATCCTACTATTAAACTCGATGTCCCCAGAGTCAGCCAGTGTCCCGGCAGAGGTGACTGTGCGATCGCTTCAATGGCAACTATCGAAGCATACTGTCACGACCTCCCCTCAGGCAACCACAACTCAAAGGCATATCAGGCAGTTTATTCTGCAAACGGAAATTCAATCAGTGCTATGTGGCCGAAGCTCGGTTATAAGCCGATCGACGGTTTCAGTATGACAACAGTCTACAATCAGCTGAAGACAGGTTATCCGGTAATCGTTCACAGAACGTCACAGCATTATTCAGTTATCTACGGATACGACGGAAGTTCTTCACAGCTTGAAATTTCAGGTTTCCTTGTAGTTGACGTCGATGACTCATACAACAGCTCTACAGCTTATTTCAGACTCAATAACTGGAAGAGAAGCGGTTCGCTTGACAGAATGGTTATCAGACAGAACGGTCTTGCAATTTCTACAAGCGGTGTTAATATCACAACGAACCATCCTGCACAGCAGACAGCAAAGGGCGAGTCCTTCAAGCCTGACGGTGTAATCGTTTCAGACAAAAATCTTACGGAAGTCAAGGTAAAGGTTGCTACTGAAAACGGTACGGCAAAGCAGTCTTTCAGTGCTACACCGAATGCAAAGAGCTATAACCTTTCAAACGCAAGTGCAAAGATTGATATCTCTTCACTTGCTATAGGTAATTATATTTACTCAATAACGGCAAAAAATGCGGATGGAAACAGCGACTTCAAGAGCTTTACCTTCAGTATCGGTGTTGCTCCCACTCCTCCGGCTCAATCACAGCCGAATGTTGACATCAAGGACGTGTCATACAAGGCATTTGTTTTGGCTGATCCGAGTCTCAATATGAGAAAAGGTGCAGGCATAGAGTATGATAGGGTCACAAGTATTCCCTATGGCTCGATAATCGACGTTACAGGTGAGTACGACGGCTGGGCAAGAGTCAAGTACAACGGAATGACAGGTTGGGTATCCCTTGAGTATATCACGAAGGAGCTTCCTGCTCCCGACGTAGATGACGGTAACGGGACTACACCGCCGACAGCTTTCTCGAGCTACTATGCAAGAGTTATAAACTCTGTTGCATTGAAGGAGAGTGCTTCTGTCTTTGCAAGAACGATTGCAACTGTTCCTGAAAAGAGTGTTGTTAAGGTTACAGGTGAGTCGGACGGCTGGATCAGATTTACTTACAACGGTAAGACAGGTTGGGCACGTACTTCGTTCTTTGTGACGAAGCTTGGCGATACTGTTGCAGACGGTAACGTTAACTCAGCAGATGCTCTTGCAGTACTTCAGTACTCAACGGGTGTTAAGTCTCTCAACAGTCAGCAGGTAAAGGTTTCTGATTTCAACGGAGACGGAAAAGCAAATTCAGCAGATGCATTAGTAATTTTACAGGTTGCTACAGGTGCGAAAAAATTTGATTGATTGTAAAAGCTCGTTTTTTTAACGGGCTTTTTCTGTTTTTACATGAAAACACTTGAAAAAGGAAAGAAAATAGTATAAAATAATAACGTTAATAATATAGTCGGGGTTATACCTCGTCTGTGAAGAAACAAAAATCGGAGGAATAACAGTATGATTTCAGCAGGTGATTTCAGAAACGGTGTAACATTTGAAGAAGACGGCAACGTACTTCAGGTTGTTGAGTTCCAGCATGTTAAGCCGGGTAAAGGTGCAGCTTTCGTAAGAACTAAGACAAAGAATGTTCTTACAGGTGCAGTAACAGAAAAGAGCTACAACCCCTCAGCTAAGTTCCCTACAGCTTTCATTGAAAGAAAAGATATGGAATATTCTTACAGCGATGGCGGTCTTTACTACTTTATGGATCAGGAGACTTATGAGCTTGAACCCATCAACGAGTCAGACCTTTCAGACAACTTCAAGTTTGTCAAGGACGGTATGGTTTGTAAGGTTCTCTCTTATAAGGGCAAGGTTTTCGGCGTTGAGCCGCCGACATTCGTTGACCTTCAGGTTGTTAAGACAGATCCCGGCTTCAAGGGTGACACAGCTACAAACACAACAAAGCCCGCTACTCTTGAGACAGGTGCAGAGGTTAAAGTTCCTCTCTTTATCGACGAAGGCGAAATGGTTCAGATCGATACACGTACAGGCGAATATCTCGGCAGAGCATAAGCCGTACACCATTCTTTTTGAAAGGAAGATTTTACAATGATGACAGTTACAGAAAAAGCTGCATATATCAAAGGCCTTGTAGACATGGCTCACTTTGAAGCAGAAACAGATGAGGTTAAACTCATCAAAGCAATGGCAGACGTTATCGAAGAGATGGCTCTTTCAATCGCTGATCTTGAGGACGAAGTTGCAATGCTCGAAGAGCTTGTAGACGAAATCGACGAAGACCTCGGTGATGTTGAAGAGTATCTTCTTGACGAAGATGACTGTGATTGCGATTGCTGTGATGACGATTGTGACTGCTGCTGCGGTGACGATTACGTTGAGGTTGAATGTCCTGCTTGCGGCGAGATTATCTGCCTTGATGACAGCGTTCTCGACGAGGAGACAATCCAATGCCCCGCTTGTGGCGAAACACTTGAGTTTGAGTTCGATTGCGACTGCGATTGCGACGACGAAGACTAATCTTACAAAAACGGGGGTAACCGACAGGTTACCCCTTATTTATTGGTGAAGAATATGAATCTTGAAGAAAAAATTGTTCAGAAAAACTATATTTATGAGGGCAAAATCATCAATGTACGCCGTGATGATGCAGAGCTTCCCAACGGCAACCCTTGCATCCGTGAGGTTGTTGAGCATCCGGGCGGAGTCTGTGTGGCAGCCCTGACAGATGCTGATGAGCTTCTTTTTGTCCGTCAGTTCAGATATCCGTACCTTGAGGTGATAGCGGAGCTCCCTGCAGGTAAGCTTGAAAAGGGAGAAGATCCCTTTGAAAGCGGAAAGCGTGAGCTTGAAGAAGAAACAGGCTATGTCGCAGAAACTTACAGAGACCTCGGAAAGTTTTATCCGACACCGGGTTACTGCGGTGAGATAATTCATCTCTATGCTGCAAAAGATCTCACTTTCACAAAGCAGAAGCTTGACGAGGATGAATTCCTCAATGTTGAAAAAATTCCGCTTGATAAGGCAGTAGAAATGGTGCTCAACAACGAGCTTCGTGACGGTAAGACTCAGGCGGCAGTACTCAAAGTCAAGATGCTTCATGACAAGGGGTTGTGGTGATGGCAGATATTATACTTGCATCTGCGTCTCCCAGAAGAAGAGAGCTTCTTTCCACAGCAGGTGTGGAGTTTACAGTCAAAGTAGCAGACGTCGAAGAGATAATTGATGAAGGTCTGTCTGCTGACGGAGTGGTGATGTCGCTTGCGTTGCAGAAAGCTCAGGCTGTCGCAGCGGAGAATCCTGACTCTGTCATAATAGGAGCTGACACGGTAGTCGTGCTTGACGGTAAGATTCTCGGCAAACCCGAATCTGAAGAGAATGCGGTCGAGATGCTTACGGCACTCTCAGGCAGAAGTCATACGGTGTATACGGGAGTTGCAATTATAAAGGGCGATAAGGTGAAAAATTTCTGCGAGGCGACACAGGTTGAGTTTTACGATCTTACAAAAGAGGAGATCGAAGCTTACGTCGCCACAAAAGACTGCATGGATAAAGCAGGGGCGTATGGCATCCAGACTAACGGATGTGTCCTTATCAGAAAGATTGACGGTGACTATTTCAATGTCGTCGGTCTGCCTGTGTCTAAAGTTTACAGAGAATTGAGGGAATTCAATGTTTGAAATGTTAAAAACTCTTGCGATAGGTGTCGAGTCGCATATTTCTCAGCAGGAGGTTGATGAGATTGCACGTCAGGCTCAGGAGGCACAGGACAAAAAACTCTGGATAATAATTCTCTGCATTTTCTTGGCTATAGAAATTATTGCTGCAGTTGTGTTGCCGAAATATATTAAAAAATACAACGAAAGAAAAGCAGAAAAAGACTTCAGAAAAGCAGAAAGAAAACGTATACAATCAAAGAGATAAAACGAAAGAGTATTGAGCGAAACTCAATACTCTTTTTTCAATGTTTCAAGTAGCTTTGTACATCCGTCAAGCACGTCACGGTAGGTCACGTCAAAGCTCCGTGTGTACCACGGGTCGGCTACATCACCGCCACGGTCGGTATAGTCCATAAGCTTACGGATTTTATTTTCAGGGTCACCGCCGAGAATACGGTTCATGTTGCGGATGTTCGCACTGTCCATTCCTATGAACAGGTCATATTTGTCGTAATCGTAACAGGTAAGCTGAACTGCACGTTTGCCTTCGCAGGAGATTCCGTGTTTTTTAAGCTCAGCTTTTGCAGGGGGATAGACGGGATTGCCGATGCCGTTCCATATTTCTTCCGTACTTGTAGCGGAGGATGCGATGAAAAACTCATCCTCAAGTCCGTTATCTTTTACAAGCTTTTTCATTATAAATTCTGCCATAGGCGAACGGCATATGTTTCCGTGGCAGACGAACATAATTCTAAACATAGCAGAAATTTTCCCTTTCATTTTCTTACTATATTATATAAGAAAATGAGTAAAAAGCAAATGGTTTTTCTCGGTCGTATTGCAAAAAACTGCAGACCTGCCTTGGCAAGTCTGCAGGAGAGGTTTTAATAAGGAACTTGCACATTTATTTTCTGTAGCAGTATTCCGTAAACATAGTCTATCTCTTTACGTGGAAGGCGGATGTTAACAATTTTATTATATTTAGTCTGAATTATTAAATTTGAAGATCCGTCTTTTTTTACATAAACTATATCAGTATAATTTATTTCAAATTTTTCATTCAGGAATCCTGATTTTACGAAGGTTTTACCGCCTATAGAATTAGTTTTAACGTCACAGTATCTTTGAACATATATAAGAAAGAAAAAGAAGCCTAACACGAAGCATATTATTCCCAAAACAATGAGAAACATAAACATTTCGTGTTTGCCGTGTTCTTCCTGAAACATAATGGCGGGAACAATAAAGATTAGCCCCAGAATAAAAAATCTTATAAGAGCAATTATCCCCATTGAACCGCAAAAGATATGTTTTATCAGAGAGTTTCCTGTCGGAATCTGTATAACTGCAGGTTGGTTGGGAACCGTAGTATAGTACTGTATATTCTGATTCGGAATCGCATTGTTGTAGTTCTGCACAGGCGGAGGAGCATACTGAATCGGTGAGTTATCAGCTTTTGCACCGCAAGATGAGCAGAATGCCTGCGTCGGACTCATTTCTTTTCCGCAATTTCTACAAAACATTTCAGACACTCCTTTATTTTAAAGTGGACTAATTATATCATTATTGATGTTAAATGTCAATGTAGCCGTTTAATATCATTAACAACACGGAACAATATTGATAAAATATATCAAAAAGTTGTTCGTGAGGTTTAAATTATGATAAATTTCAAAGCAATCGGGCAAAGAATAAGACGAATCCGCAAAGAAAACAACCTTACTCAGGAAAGTTTAGCCGAAATTCTGAATATTTTTACAGAGCATCTGAGCAGAATAGAAACAGGGTCATACAGACCGAGCCTTAGTCTGATAGAAAAAGTTTCGGAAAAATTTGAAATCGACGAGCAGATTTTAATGTTCGGATGTACTCTCAACGAGTCAAAGGATAAAGAGCTTTATGATATGATTGAATGCCTGTCTGAGGACAAGAAAAAAGCAATGATGACTGTGATATCTTTGATTTCAGACTAAATTTTAACACCACTCAACGAACGGGTTGAGTGGTGTTTTTCAGTATGTGTATCAGTCAGCCATAATCCTGAAAAGCTTTACGCTGTGAGGAGCGAGCTTTGCAGAGTAGGTATCACGGATTTTAAACTCTTTGTCATCCCAGATGTCGTAAACTTCGTATTTGTATGCATCGGGCAGCAGAGCGAAGCTCTCTTTTACGATATCCTTCATATCAAATGAAACTTCCATTTCAACAGGACCCTTGTTAAGCAGACAGATTGCCATTTCTTTGTTTTCAAGCGGTTTTACAAGCACATCTGTCAGTCCGTTTGTCCTGATACGTCGGCACTGGATACCGAGTTTGTCCTGATTGATCGCGATTGCGGCCTTGTTTGAGATGATTTTAAGTATCTTATTGTCTTTATCCACCGAACCGTCAGGGCGGATGAACTTTCGCAAGTCGTTTCCGAGGATAAGCGGAGCAGACATCATACACCAGAGTGAGAAGTGAGCCTTGTTTTCGTTGTCATTCAGGTCACCGTTGCCGACTTCGAGCATATCGGGATCGTTCCAGTTGCCGGATCCTGCGTGCTTGTAAAGACGAACGTTTACTTCGTAAATGCCGATGATCGATGCCCAGACGGGCTTGATATCGGGAGTGGTACGCCACAGATTGCCTGCGGTGTGACCCCATATCCACGGCTTGTTGCGACCCCATTCGCAGATAGAGAAGCAGATCGGCTTTTCTTCCTTGCCTTCTCTTTCTGCAACGAGCTTTGTCGCACGCTGAAGCTCCTTACCCATATTTCTGTACTGCTTTGCGGCTGAGTCCATCCTTGATGCCACAGGGTTGTGGAACTTGAAGGAGTTGCTGCCTTTTTTCAGTTCGACAGTAATCTGATTTCGTCCGTCGTGAGTGAAACCTTTCGTGCCGGGCTCGGTAAGAGTGTAAATGTCGGTGTCATTGACGACGATTTCAAGATATTTATCCTTAAAACCTGCTTTGTGCAGTCCGAGTGTGAGGGTATATGTGCCGTCTTCGGGGATGTCAACGTTGCTAAAATACATTGAGCCGCCGCCTGATTCGAGACCGCTTACGTATCTTCCGGTGTCAGCCATCTTGCTGTCGGAAAGAAGAATTGCATTGCCCCTGAGTTCCGCATCCTCAGCATAGAGAGTAATACCCTCGGCACATCCCGGTTTTGTAAGCATAACCGTCGAGATTTCAGGAGCATTTGTCGGGATGGGAATGTTATGACAGAAGTCGTATTTGAAATATTCAATTCCCCATTCTGCAAAAGTTTCGGCATCTGTACGCTCGTGGTAAAGGCTTGACGGCAGATCCTCGCAGGTGAGAGTACCGTTTGAGGTGTAAATTCCGAGCTTGAGACCGAGATCATTGACTTTTTCACACAGAGCTTTAATTCCTGACGGGAAAGTTGCAAGGTCACCGCGAAGTCTTCCGTTTTCGTCTCTCGAAGAGGACATCCAGCAGTCATCAATATTGACATACTGATATCCGCAGTCGGCAAGCCCTGAATCACGCATAGCCTTTGCGATGTCTTCTATGAGTTTTTCATTGATGCGGTTACGGAAAAGATTCCAGCTTGCCCAACCCATAGGGGGAGTTAGGGCTGTACCGTTTTCGAATCTGTCCGCACCGTTGAGATGGATCTGAGTAGCTGACGCAATCTTTTTTGCAAAACATACAGGACAAATCTTGTTTTTTCGCAAAAACGTTGCAAATGAAGAGTTTTTAAAGTCTGCCATATTAAATCCTCCGTTTTCTGTTAGTAGAATTGTATCACATTCTGTTGTAAATATCAACAATGTCAGAAAAGGAGTAAAAATATCTCAAAAAATTTTAAAAAAAGTATTGACTTTAATGATTAAAAGCGTTAAACTTTAAAGTGTTAAAGGATTAAAGCGGCGATGACGAACATCAGTAGGGTCTGTGTGATTTTTTCAGAGAGCTGTCGGTTGGTGAGAGACAGTAAAAAAGCAGGTCTGAAATACGGTTCTGAGCAGCATTCCTGAATCCAAGTAGGGAATGACGGGTGTGCCCGTTACAGCATAAGGGTATGAAAGTACCTGTTGAGGCCGCATTTGCGGTAAATAGAGGTGGTACCACGGGTAATTCTCGTCCTCTGTGTTCCTGACGGAATGCAGGGGACTTTTTTCGGTCTCATCTCAGAAAATTTGAGGAGGTTAAACTCATGACAAAAACACAACTTTTCACAATCATTGCGCTGTGTGTCTATGCGGTGGCAATGGCACTTATCGGCTGTTTCAGTTACGGCAAGTCGAAAACACTTGACGGTTTCCTTATCGGCGGAAGAAATATCGGTGCATGGGTAACTGCGTTTGCTTACGGTACGACTTACTTCTCTGCTGTTGTTTTCGTTGGCTATGCGGGTCAGCACGGATGGAACATCGGTGTCGGAAGCATTTGGATCGGTATAGGTAACGCTGTTTTAGGCTGTCTTCTCTCGTGGTTGCTTTTTGCAAACAGGACGAGAAAGATGACCAAGAAGCTCAGCGCAAAGACTATGCCCGAATACTTTGAAAAAAGATACGATTCTAAGGGCATGAAGATTTTTGCATCTATAGTTATCTTCATTTTCCTTGTTCCATACTCAGCAGCAGTTTACAAAGGTCTCGGTTCTTTGTTCAGCGCTGTTTTCCCGGGCGTTCAGACTTGGGTATGGATGCTTATCATCGCTTGTCTTACAGCGGTTTACCTTGTTGCAGGCGGATATGTCGCTACAGCATATACCGATCTTATTCAGGGTATCGTTATGATCGTCGGCGTAGTATGCCTCATCTTTGCGGTTATGAATCACGAAAATGTCGGCGGCATTGAAGGCTTCCTTGAAAATCTCCGTGCATTTGAGTCTTTGCCGAATGATCCGAACCCCACAACGGGTGCTCAGCTTACCAATATCTTCGGCGGATCTTCATTCAAATTCCTTTGCGTTAACATTATGCTCACAAGCTTTGGTACTTGGGGACTTCCGCAGATGATCGGCAAGTTCTATGCTGTAAAGGATACTGCAGCTATCAAACGTGGCACTATAATTTCTACAGCATTCTGTCTTATCATTGGCTGCGGTGCATACCTTATCGGCAGTACTTCAAGACTTGTCCTCGGCGGTCAGCTTCCTGAAGGCGGAATCGACTCTGTCATCCCTGCAGTTCTTATGGAAGTTCTCGGCGGCGGTACACTCGGAATGATCCTTCTTGCAGTCATTATGATTCTTCTTCTTTCAGCTTCAATGTCAACTCTTGAGGCGGTTGTTCTAACATCAGCTTCAGCAGTTGCGGTTGACCTCATCCCGTCAATCAGAAAGAAGAGCATAAAACCTGAGACTCAGATGGTACTCACAAGAGTTCTTTGCCTCGTCTTCGTTGCTTGTTCGTTTATTTTCGCAACACAGAACATTCCGATCATCGTAAGTCTCATGTCTTTCTCCTGGGGTGTTGTTTCAGGATGCTTCATCGGTCCGTACATCTGGGGTCTTTTCTCAAAGAAGATTACAAAAATCGGTGCTTATGCAGGTATGATTGCCGGTCTTCTTACTGTAGGCGGAGCAACCCTCTACATCACACTCACATCAGACTTTGCTGCAGCCGCAGCTAAATCTCCTGAAATGGGTGTTTGTGCGATGGCAGTTTCTTTGGTTGTTGTACCGGTTGTAAGTGCGATTACAAAGAAAAAGGACGCAAAAAGAGTTGAAGAAATCTTTGAATGTTACAAAGAAGCATAATCTTAAAGCTGAATAAAAAGAATGACCCGAACACAATGATATGCACCCCAAAAGTTAGACACTTTTGGAGGTGCATATTTTTATGGCAAAAAAAGGAAGGAAAAAACAAAAGTATAGTGCAGAATTCAAAATAGGTGTTATAATGGACATGCGAGAACACCATATGGGATACAGAGA
>JAGBFD010000178.1 GCA_017936645.1 Clostridia bacterium | reverse complement strand
TCTGTGTAATTAGTGCTGTCAGTTATAAAATATAAAGTCGGGTCAAATTTTCTCATATTCATTACCTCACACATACAGATAGTCGTTCAGAACGGGCTGCAAGCCTTCCTCTGTAATATCTTTATACATCTTGTCAAGACTGCGGTTGTCATCAATTTCAAACTGTTCATCACCTTGAACAGCTTCGGCTTCCTTGCCCGTATACTTGCTTTCATGGTCTCCGATACCTGTTGAAACACCTGCGGAAACCTTAGTTGCAGCAATTTTTACAATACCGTTTCTAAACTCAGCACTCTCTCGGGAGGATACCGTAATTCCGACATAGGGCAAGAAGATACGGTACGCACAGAGCACCTGACACAACTGTTTTTCGTGCACGTCAAGAGGATTGATTTTATCGTTATTGATAATGGGTCGGAGTCTCGGGCAGGAAAGTGACATCTCTGCGTGAGGATACTTTCTCTGCAAATAATACACGTGCAATGCACTTGCCAAGGCATCCTTACGGAAGTCAGAAAGCCCGAGCAGAGCCGAGAATGCGACACCTCTCATACCGCCGCGGAGTGCTCTTTCCTGTGCGTCAAAGCGGTATGGCCACACACGTTTGTGACCGAGCAGATGCAGTTTTTCATATTTATCCGTATCATAGGTTTCCTGAAATACCGTTACATAGTCTGCACCGCACTCATGAAGATATCTGTATTCATCAGTATTTACGGGATAAATTTCAAGTCCGACCATGCGGAAATATTTTCTTGCCAGTTTGCAGGCTTCACCGATATATTCCACATTGCTCTGACCTCTGCTTTCACCCGTAAGAATCAGGATTTCCTCCATACCGCTGTCGGCTATAACCTTCATCTCTTTTTCAATCTGCTCCATAGAAAGCTTCATTCGCTTGATATGGTTGTAGCAGTTAAAACCGCAATACACGCAGTAATTTTCACAATAGTTTGCTATGTAAAGAGGCGTAAACAGATAGACAGTATTTCCGAAGTGCTTGCTTGTTTCAAGCCTTGCACGCTCTGCCATTAGTTCCAAAAAGGGTTCTGCCGCAGGAGAAAGAAGCGCTTTGAAATCTTCTATCGTACAGGTGTTATGTTCTAATGCCGCTTTAACATCATCAGCAGTATATTTTGAATAATCATAGGAGTTCATCTGTGACATAACGCTTGCACAGACATCTGACTCAATAATCTCCATACCGGGCATATATTCCATATGGTTTTTACGGAATGAAGGCTCGTTTTCAAGTCTGTGCTTTTTCTCAAGTGCCTCAGGTGACAGATGCTCCGAATCTACAAAAAATTGATTTTCCATATCTTCTCCTTAATCTCTGAGGAAACCTGTCAGAGGGTCAGAAGCTGATGCTCCGCGTGTTAAAACTCTGCCAAGTCCTGCAAGATATGCCTTTCGTCCTGCTTCAATGGCGTTCTTAAATGCAGAAGCCATCATAGGCAGGTTTCCTGCAGTTGCGAGAGCAGTATTTGCCATAATAGCAGCCGCTCCCATTTCCATTGCTTCACAAGCCTGAGACGGTCTGCCGATACCTGCATCTACAATAATGGGC
>JAGBFD010000177.1 GCA_017936645.1 Clostridia bacterium | reverse complement strand
CTCATCATCGACAACACCTTTGCAACACCTGTCAACTGCCGTCCGTTTGAGTGGGGTGCTGATATCGTAACACACTCAACTACAAAGTATATGGACGGTCACGGTGCAGGCGTAGGCGGCTGTATCGTTGATTCAGGTAAATTTGACTGGACAAAGTATCCTGATAAGTTCCCCGGTCTCTGCACTCCCGATGACAGCTATCACGGTGTTACATACACAGAACGTTTCGGTCTTGAGGGTGCCTTCATCACAAAGGCTACAGCACAGCTTATGCGTGACTTCGGCTCAATTCAGTCACCTCAGAACGCGTTTCTTCTCAATCTCGGTCTTGAGAGCCTTCACGTAAGAATGGCAAGACATTGTGAAAACGGTCTCGCAGTAGCAAAGTTCCTTCAGTCAAATGACAAAGTTGATTGGGTAACGTATCCGTCACTTGAGGGTGATAAGTGCTACGAACTTGCACAGAAGTACCTTCCGAACGGTTCTTGCGGTGTTGTAAGCTTCGGCCTTAAGGGTGGCAGAGCTGCTGCTGAAACATTTATGAAAAACCTTAAGATCGCTGCGATTGAAACACACGTTGCGGATGCAAGAACTTGCTGTCTCCATCCTGCAAGTGCAACTCACCGTCAGATGAACGATGAAGAGCTTGCTGCAGCAGGTGTACCTGCAAACCTTGTCCGTTTCTCATGCGGACTCGAAAGTGCCGAAGACCTTATCGAGGATATCGCTCAGGCACTCAGTAAAGTAGAAGATTAAGAGTTGATTAATTATGCCTATTAAAATTCCTAACGAGTTACCTGCAGTAAAGGTGCTCAATGAAGAGAATATATTTGTTATGACGGAGACGAGAGCCATAACTCAGGATATACGTCCTCTGAAGATATTGCTTCTAAATCTTATGCCTAAAAAGATCGAAACTGAGACTCAGTTTGCACGTCTTCTGGGCAACTCTCCGTTGCAGGTTGAGCTTGAACTCATCCACACAAAGTCTCATAAGTCAAAGCATACCTCGGCTGAACATCTGCTGACATTCTACAAGACATTTGATGAAATCAGACATAAAAAGTATGACGGAATGATCATCACGGGTGCTCCCGTTGAGCTTATGGACTTTGAGGAAGTTGAGTATTGGGAAGAGCTTTGCGAGATTATGGAGTGGAGTAAAAAACACGTTACGAGCACATTCCACATCTGCTGGGGTGCTCAGGCGGGTCTTTACTACCATTTCGGCATCGACAAATACCGACTTCCGCAGAAGATATCAGGTGTTTATCCGCACACGGTCGACTATAAGCGTTCGATTCTTTTCAGAGGCTTTGATGATATTTTTATGGTGCCTCAGTCACGTTATACAAGCATCAGCCGTGAAGATGTAGAAAAGGTCGAGGAGCTGAAAATCCTCGCTTCATCAGAAGAGACGGGAATTTATGCTTTGTCAACTGAAAACGGAAAGCAGATTTTTATAACAGGTCATTCCGAGTATGACGCTACGACTCTTCGCGACGAGTATTTCCGTGACAGAGAAAAGGGTCTTGATATTCAGATCCCGAAGAATTACTTCCCGGACGATGACCCGACAAAGATGCCTCTTGCGACGTGGCGTTCACACGCAAATCTTCTCTTCTCAAACTGGTTGAACTATTTTGTTTATCAGACCACACCGTACGACATTGAAGAAATTGAATAATAAAAAAGGAGCTTTGGGCGGCGTAAATTAGGGATTTGATAGGTTTAAAGTTGCCCTTTCCCGCTTATACTTTATGAAAAAACCTCGTAAGGCGTCAGCCTTGCGAGGTCTTATTCATTTCGTCTAAACGAAAAATTTCTAACTTTAAACTGCTTTGCACCTTAAATCCTATTATTTTGGATGAAGGACAAGGCATAAACTCGATAAAATACTGCCGTATTTTGAGGGTTTTAACGAAGTCATTCGCCCAAAGAATTGATTTAAGGCTATCAAATCCCTAATTTACGCCGCCCTTTACAGCTCCTTTTTCTTTACTATTTTTGAAATTATAAAAATAAACAGCAGGAAAATTCCGATACCTGTCATCGCCCCGCACGTATCTACGAAAATGTCGAAAACGCGACAGGCACGTTCAGGTACAAAGTACTGATGTACTTCGTCGCTGACGGCGTATAAAAGCAGGGGATGAGGGGAAGGTAAAATTCCTTTTTGCCGAAGGTGTAGTATATTGCTCCGGTGAAGCAGAATCCCAAAGCCGCAAATTCGCTGAAATGTGCAAGCTTACGAAGGGCATTGTGAGTAATGAAATTTCCTATAAACTCTATTATTTTTGAAAGCAGATTCTGACTGACTTGTTCTGATTCTGCACCTGTTGCAGAGGAAAACGCGAAAATGATATACATCACGGCAAGGCAGAGAACCCAGAACAAAACTGCAAAAACTTTGTTTTTCTTTAAAAACAGCAATTAACTCAGTCCTCCGTCGATAAAGCATACACCCTCAAAGGACGGCATAGCGTAGATGTTTCTGGCTTCGCTGCTGAAGGCAAGATAATCACCGTGGTTGAACAACGGGATGAAAACTGCTTTGTCAATGAGCATTTGCTCGGCAGATTTGATATTTGTAAGGATATCATCGCCTGAAAATTCGCAGATGATTTTATTCGTGAGTCCGTCATAGGCTTCGTCAGAAAATTTGAAGATATTTTTACTGTTATCAGTAGTAAAGATCTTCAGTACGTCGGTAGGAGTAGATGTTTTGGCGGTAATCTGTGTAACTGCGATCTGATAGTTGCCTTTCTTTACAGCATCGTTGAGATCACTTTCAGAGAGAATTTCCACCTTTGCCACTATAGTGGTACTGAGTACTTTCTGCCAGCTTTGGATGATGGTTTGCATCTGACTTGCATACTCATCAGTACATATGATCCTGATACCTGCGGAGTCAGAACCTGTCTCTTCAAGTCCTTTTTTCCAGAGTTCAAGTGCGGTTGCTTCATTGTAACCGACGGGTGAAATATTCCTCACAGCTTCTCTGTAAGAAGAGTCGGCATATCGACAGGAGGAGGGAATGATTCCGTAGGCAATACTTGTTGCTTGCGGCGGTTGTGTAAGGTTTTCTGTTTTTGAAAGCATAACGATTGCTTTACGGAGATTTTCGTTGCTCATAAATGTATCAGAACAGTTGAATGCAAGTCCTGAGACAGCATTTTCTGTCACTTCGAAGTCTGAATCGGACTGTGAAAGTGATGAAAAATATGCATTGTCTGAGATGAATGAACAGGTGTAATCATTCTGCTTGAGCTTTGTGATTACGGAGTTTTCATCCTTGTTTATATTAAGATAAACTGCTGTAGGTCTGACTTCGGAATCACCTTTGTATCCTTCGTTTCTGTACATAACAAGTGAATGATCAACTGTCCAGCGTCCGAGGTAAAACGGTCCGTTGCAGAAAGTGTACTTGAGCTCAAGTCCGTACTTTGCTCCTGTGGCATTAAAAAACTCCTCGTTACAAGGCATACAAAGCGGCAGGGTAAGAATTCGCAGGAAGTCAGGGTTTGCTCTTTCAAGCGTGATTACAAGCGTATGGTCATCAGTTGCTTTTACACCGAGGGTCGATTTGTCGGCCTCACCGTTATGGATTTTTCTTGCGTTTTTGATGCAGTAGAGTTTATCAGCATCGGGCGAGTCGGTAATCTTGTCGACGGCTCTTTTTAAAGCAAACTCGAAGTCGTGAGCTGTGACTTGTGTCCTGAAGTTTTCCATAAAGTTTTCGTCATTGAGCACATCACCGTAAGCCTTCAGAAGCTGCCAGTTTGTGTCTTTACGAAGAGTGAAGGTGTAAGTGAGTCCGTCGGGAGACACCTGCCAGCTTTCAGCGACACCGCTTACTATTTTCTGCCTGTCATCAAGACGTACGAGGCCTTCATAACAGTTGGTTATGATGGTTTTAGCTGTTGAAGTCTCTGCTATCTGCGGGTCAAGACACAACGGGTCCGAAGTGATAGGCATTATGAGACTGATATCTTCTTCCTCACCGCAGGCACTGAATGTGCAGATGAGCAAGGCTGCTATGAGTACAGCACATAAAATTCTTTTAGTCATATATATATCCTCTTTTACAATTTTAAATTTATGTAAAATTATTCCGAATAAACACAAATATTATAACAAATATGATCTAAAAAAGCCATATATTTTTAAAATTTAATATTGTTTATTTAGCATTAATTTGGTATAATGTATTGAATTATTATATTTTGGAAGTGATTTCTTGACAGACATACTGGTATTGGTGATTACGGCATTGGTTGTCGTGATGCTGATATTGATTTTTTACGTGATAAAGTCGTTGAAATCAAGCAGCGACAGTAAAAAAATTGAAGAGCTTGAGCGGCAGGTTTCGGCACTTTCGATGTACCTTCAGCGTACGAGCGGAAGTAATGCGGAAGAGTTTGAACGCAACAGACGTGAGGTAAATGAAAGTCTTCGTCTGATGACAGGCAAGCTCGATGAGATGACGAGGCAAAACTATGAAACTCTTATCAAGCTCAACAAGGATATGACGGACTCTCTGAATCTTATCCGTACGAGCAGTGCAGAACTCAACGAAAAGCAGACACGTACACTTGATGCGGCGATCGGCAGGATGCAGGAGAGCAACGAGAAGAAACTTGATCAGATGAGAGAAACCGTAGACGAAAAGCTTACTGCGACACTTTCGACAAGGCTTGATTCTTCATTCAAAACCGTTTCGGAACAGCTTGAAAACGTTTATAAATCTCTCGGTGAGATGAAGGAGCTTTCAAACGGTGTCACGACGAACGTAACCGCACTCAACCGTGTGCTTACAAATGTCAAGGCGAGAGGTACGTGGGCTGAAATCCAACTTGAAGGTATTCTTGACCAGACTATCCCGAATATGTATGTCAGAAACTACTCGGCAGTACCGGGTTCAAGAGATCTTGTTGAGTTTGCGGTAAAGATTCCGTCAAGTGATGATTCTTCAAAAATTACATATCTCCCCATCGACTCAAAGTTCCCGATGGAAGATTACAAGCGTGTTTGCGAAGCGGCTGACAACGCTGATGCAGCGGCACTTGCGGCGGCACGAAAAGCTCTTTGCGACAGAGTGCTTTCAGAGGCAAAGATGATTAAAAAATACATCAATGTGCCTTCAACCACTCCGTTTGCGATAATGTACCTTGCTACTGAGGGTCTGTATGCTGAGATCACGTCTTCAAACTCAGATATATTGGATAAGATACAACGTGAAAACATTATGGTAGCAGGTCCGACGACTATAATCGCTCTGCTTAATACTCTTTCAATGGGCTTCAAGGCAGTCGCTATCAACGAAAAGGCTAACGAAGTACGTCAGCTTCTTGCTGTAACAAAGGCACAGTATGATAAATTCGGTACAGTGCTTGAAAAAGCAAGAAAGAAGATTGATGAAGCAGGCAAGTCACTTGATGAGGCTCAGGACAGAAACCGAATTATTCAGAAAAAACTTAAGAATATCGAGGAAATCGATACAGCCGCCGCAGATGATTATCTCGGACTTACAGACGGCAGCTATAATCAGGTTTAATTTTTATTAACATAAAGGAGAAATATAATGAAAAGAGCAAAAAGAAACACAAAGAAGATTCTGTCTGCAATTTTTGCATTGATGATGTTACTTTCGGTAATTCCTATGAATGCAAATGCAGCGGATGCACTCAAAGCGGAAATCCTGCCTGAAAAGACGCTTAATTTCGCTGCGATTTCGGATATTCATTACTATCCGAAGGAGCTTACGGGCGACTACTGCGATGCTTTTATGGATTCTTTGAAGACATCAATCGGCAGAGAACCGTATGAATCGGAAGGTCTTCTCAATTCTGCATTGGCAGCACTTGAGGAGCACGCAAAGACAAACGGAATGGAGTACGTTGTCGTTTCAGGCGACATTACAGCAAACGGTGAGTATGTAGCTCACGAGAAGTTTGCTGAAAGAATGGAGCAGTTTGAGGCTGAAACAGGACTTAAGGTTCTCGTTACTTGCGGTAACCACGATATGAACAGAACTGATACGGCTACCACTTTTGAAAACGGTTACGAAGAAAAGGCAAGAGCTATCACTCCGGAAGAGTTCCTCGAAGTTTATAAAAATCTTGGTTATGACCTTGCTTATCATAAGTACGTTCCTACTACAGGTAAGGGCAATATGCTTTCTTACTCAGTCAGCGATGACGGATTCAGAATCATCATGATGGACGTTACAAAGTACAGCAGCGACCTTACAAGTGACGGTGAGGATGTCGGTGAGACAGCAGGTGCTTTCTCAGAAGAGTTCCTTGACTGGGTATTTGATGAGATCGCTGATGCAAAGGCTGAGGGCGAGACTCCTATCGGTGTAATCCACCATAACCTTGTTCCTCACTTTGCAAATGAATATAAAATTCTCCGTGGATTCAACGTCGACGGTTGGGATGAGATCGCAGAACAGCTTGCAGATGCAGGTATGCACTTCTCGCTCACAGGTCACGTTCATATCAATGATATCGCTGAAACAGTCAGCGACAACGGAGAAAAACTTACAGAAGTAAGTATGTCATCTCTCACATCTTTCCCGAACTATATCCGTGAGTTTGAAATTACTACTGACGGTGCAGGAAAGACAACTCTTGACGTAGAAAGCTACGACGTTGACTGTGTACTTCCCGTAACTGTCAACGGTCTTACATATGATCAGCCGTTCAGAGAGACATCTATCAAAATCTCATATTTTGATGAGAGAGGTTTCTCAGGTCTCGCAAGTGACGTAATCGGCGGATACATTGAAAAGTTTGCTCCGATATTTGCTGAAAAAGGCGTTCTGCCTGCTCTTGCAGATATGGGACTTGACCTTGAAGAACTCCTTGGCGGACTTCTCGGCGAAGGTATCAAAGTAGGTCCTATTGGTATTTTCACGACTGAAAATATTATGTCATTCCTCGAAGACTTCCTCGGACAGATTCAGGAGCTTTATCTCACAGATCCTCAGGGTACGATTGATTACCTCAATGAGACTCTTTCAAAGCTCTTCGACATTCAGCTGTCTGAACTCCCGAACACAGCATTCTACGAGCAGTACGGCATCGGTGATCCTGATAAGCCGGGTACGCTCGGTGATGTGGTAATGAACACAATTCTCTATGCATACGAAGGAACTCTTGACCACACAAGAGATGCATTTTTACTCGATGCTGTAAATAATCTTGAAAATAATCCCGAATATGCAGGCAAGATTTTTGACACCCTTATAGAGATACTTGCTGATGATCTTCTTCAGGAGCATCTTCTCAATGACGTAGAGCTTCGTGTTGATACAATCTTCCCGTTCGGCAAGTTCGGCCATCTCCTTGGCAAGACTCTTGATATTATTTTTGAAGTTGTATTCCTCGGCGACACATCTCTTCTCAATATTGCTAACGATGTCGTAGGTCTTCTCGGCAAGTTCGGCGTACTTGAAGGTGACTCACTTATGGGTCTTCTTGACCACTACATGGAAGAATACATCACACCTTCAATGCTCGACGGTATCGGCGATTCTCTTGCAAGTATTGTGCTCAACTTTGTTGTTGACTATAATTTCCCTGATGACTACAATGCAACGATTGTCTATGACGGCAAGGTTGACGTTGAAGCTACAAGAGAAAACTACAGACTTCCCACAGCTCTCACCGTAACTCTCGGTGAAGATGCATCGCAGAGAAATATCAGCTGGTACACAAAGTCAACTGTTATGGGTTCGGATATCCAGATCGTTGAATATACAGATTCAGCTGAATTTACTGACGAATTGCCCGCAAGTGTTACTTTTGAAGCAGACACAGTACGTACTGACAGATCTTATCCGGGTATTGACTTCGGTGTAATCGGTCTTATGCAGTACGAAATCCCGATGAACAGACATACCATAACTGTTTCGGGACTCGAAGAGGGTAAAAAGTATGCTTTCCGCGTCGGTGATGCGTCAAGAAACTGGTGGAGTGAAACAGGTACATTTACGGTAGCTGACGGATCAGATGAGACTACATTTATCCACGTAACCGATCCGCAGTCACAGTCAGCACATCAGTACGAAACATTCGCAACTGTTATCGATAAGGCTTACGAAATGTATCCTGAAGCAGCGTTTACGGTAAATACAGGTGACCTTGTTGACCATGGTGACAACTTCAATCAGTGGCAGTGGCTCCTCGACGGTTCATCAGAAACTCTTATTAACTCTGCTATGATGCCTGTCACAGGTAACCACGAAGGTCACGGCACAAATGCTACTGTTACAAACTTTGTAGTTCCCAATGCTCCCGAGCAGAATGTTGAGACAGGTGTTTACTACTCATTTGATTACAACAATGTTCACGTAGCAGTTCTTAATGCCAATAACCTCAATGATGATGAGGGCTTCAGCGATGACCAGATTGAATGGCTCAAGGCTGATATGAACGCAAGTGATGCTGACTGGAAATTTGTTGCTACTCATAAGGCTGTTTATTCAAACGGTTCTCACTATGACGATGATGATGTTATTGCCATGAGAGAACAGCTCTCAGTTCTTATGCCTGAGCTTGACGTTGATATGGTATTCCAGGGACACGACCACGTTTACCTTCGTACAGACTCAATGATTGACAATAAGATTGAGGGTGTTGAGACATCAACTACAACTTATAACGGCAAGGACTACACAGTCAAAGAGAATCCGCAGGGTTCTGTTTACGTGATCGGTGGTTGCTCAGGTGTCAAGGTTTACAAGCAGAAGGATCCTGCACTTACAGACAAACTCTTCCCGAGAGCCGAAGCTATCTGCGACGTTGAGTATTCAGTATTTTCAGGTATCAGAATTGTAGGTGACACACTCTACTTTGATGCTTATGAGGTTAATCCCGAAACAGGTGAGACAGAGAACATAGACTCGTTCGCAATTCATAAGGATCTCTCAGCAGCAGATGCTCCGGAGGAAGAAAAAGGATTCTTTGATATTCTCTTTGCTCCTTTCAAGAAGGTTTTTGCTGTGATTTCAGACTTCTTCACAAAGATTTTCGGATAATCAGATAAAAGCTAAAGGCTATCGCTTTTGCGATAGCCTTTTAACTTTATTCAATGTCTGTCTTTGCCATAATCTCAAGAGCTTTTCTGATTACTGTCAGCTGATCTTCACCTACATTTACCTTTATTGCGATGTGCGGTTTACCTGCAGCAGAGACGGTTATTCTGCCCGGCATATACTTTGCAAGAACTGAAATTTTCTCCATTTGCAGAGTTTCGATGAAAAGCTTTATGTTATTGCCCGTTCTGCCGATTTCATAGACACCCTGACCCAATGCGGTGTTTCTGAGAAGCGAAACGGTGATGAGTCCGATAACGCACGGCGGTGGCTCACCGAAACGGTCAATAAGCTCATCAATTACGTCATCGGCATCGTCCTGATTTTTTATGTCTGCAATTCGTCTGTACATCTTCAGCTTATGAGGCACATTTTCGATGTAATCTGCAGGGATATGAGCATCAATCGGAAGGTCAATAAGGCATTCTTTTTCGGATACAGCAGGTGTTTCTCCCTTTTCCTCGCTGACTGCCTGTTCAAGCATCTTCAGGTACATATCGTATCCGACAGCTTCCATATGACCGTGCTGCTGTGCACCGAGGATATTTCCCGCACCGCGGATTTCAAGGTCACGCATAGCGATATGGAAGCCTGAACCGAACTCGGTATATTCACGGATTGCAGTAAGGCGTTTTGCGGCAATTTCGGTCAGCTCCTTACCACGACGGAAGGTGAGGTAGGCACTTGCACGTCTTGCAGAACGTCCGACACGTCCTCTTATCTGATGAAGCTGTGCAAGGCCGAGCCTGTCAGCATCCTCGATGATGATTGTATTGACATTCGGCACGTCAACTCCTGTTTCGATGATCGTAGTACATACGAGTACGTCAATTTCACCTTCAAGGAGCTTACGCCAGATTTCGCTCAACTGATCCTCGGACATCTGTCCGTGAGCGACAGCCACATTGTGATCGGGCAGATATTCTTTGAGCTTTGAAGCGGTGCGTTCAATCGTTTCTGTACGGTTGTGCAGGTAGTAAACCTGACCGCCTCGACGTAATTCTGAATGAATTGCCTGAAGAATTACTTCAAAATTATACTCCACGACGTAAGTTTGTACAGGGTGTCTGTCGTGCGGAGCTTCTTCAAGTATTGACATATCCCTGATGCCTGACATCGCCATATTGAGCGTACGGGGAATAGGTGTTGCACTCAGGGTAAGCACGTCTATATCAGGATAATTTTCCTTGAGTTTCTCTTTCTGTGCAACACCGAAACGCTGCTCTTCGTCGACTATTATCAGACCGAGATTTTTGAATTCGATGTCTTTTGAGATAAGACGGTGAGTGCCGACAATGATGTCGACAAAGCCTGATTTCAACTGATCCTTTATCTTTTTCTGCTGTGCCGCAGGCACGAAACGCGAGATCATCTGTGCTTCGATGGGGAAGCCTTCAAAACGTTTACAGATCGTCTGATAGTGCTGAAGTGCGAGAATTGTTGTTGGCACAAGGATCGCACATTGCTTGCCGTCTGCAACGCACTTGAATGCGGCACGAAGAGCGACTTCTGTTTTGCCGAAGCCCACGTCACCGCAGAGAAGTCTGTCCATAGGATACGGCTTTTCCATATCCTCTTTTATTTCGTAGATGCATCGGAGCTGATCTTCTGTTTCGTCAAACTCAAATCTTCGCTCAAAGTCGTTCTGCATATCAATGTCAGGGGAAAAAGCGTGTCCCTTGATCTGCGTTCTTTTTGCATAAAGTTCGATAAGCTCTTTTGCGATGTCTTTTACGGCACTGCGTACTCTTGAACGTGTTTTCTGCCATTCCTTGCCGCCGAGCTTATTGAGTTTTACTGTTCCGTTTTCGCTTCTCGCACCGATGTATTTTGAAACCTGATCAAGCTGAGTTACGGGAACGTAAAGCACATCGCCTTTGTCGTAACGGATTTTGATATAGTCTTTGATTTTACCATCAGCCTCAAGACTGGTGATGCCGTCAAAAAGACCGATTCCGTGGGCTGTATGTACGATGTAATCACCCTTGTGAAGATCCTCAAGGGAGTTGAACATATTCGCTTTTTTGACCTTTTTATTTGATTTTCTGACAGGCAAGGATGCCTTGCTGCCGTAGGTGATAACAGTCAGCTTGGCATCAGGGTATTCAAATCCTGCCGAAAATCCTCCGGGGAGCACTATAACTTTACCGGGGATACATTCATCGGGAGCTTTTGCGAGAAATGTTGCCGAGATACCTTCGTTTTCAAGGTCAGAAGCGAGTGCTTTGGCTGTCTTTTCAGTACCTGCGACAACAAAAACTGAATTTCCTTTTTTACCGTAAACGGGTCGGATATCGTCAATAAGAACGGAAAGCGAACCACTCCAGGGACTGAATTGCTTTGCATTGAATGTAACGAGACTTTTGACGGGTGTGTCGAATGAGCCTCGTGTCATATTGTCAAGGTAAATTGCACCGAGGTCTTCGTATAAAGTCAGAAGCTCGGAAAATTCCATCATAAATTTATCAAGTCCGCTGCAGATTATGCCGTCTTCAAGATATGCTTTCAGATCTTCATGGAAAATCTTCAGACAGGCATTCGCTGCCTCTTTGACAGAAAAACTTTCAGTTACGAAAACAAGCGGCTGTTCTATATAGTCGAAAATCGTGGCAGGGTAGGGGTAAACGAGAGGAAGATATCTGTCGATATTCGGCAGATTGATGCCACCTTCGAGCTTTTCAAGGTCAAGTCTGATGCTGTCTTTGACCTTGTTTGTTCCTTTGCCCTTAGCGTTTTTCATAAAGTCCTCAAGAAGTTCAATGAGCTTCATAGGACTGCAACAGATTTCGTTTGTGGGTGTGATTGTAATTGAACGTGTTGAGTCAATTCTGCGCTGACTTTCGACCTCAAAGGTAGAAAGACAGTCGATGTTATCACCCCAGAATTCAATTCTGTACGGATTTTCACAGTCAGGTGAGAATATGTCAATTATACCGCCACGCACGGAAAATTGTCCTGATCCGTCAACCTGCGCACTTCTTGTATAACCTGCATTGATAAGCATTTCTACAAGCGCATCCTGCTTTATTTCATCGTCGACATTGAGCGTGATTCTCTTTGCAATGAGTTCCTCAGGCGGAATAGTATACTGTAAAGCCGCTTCAACGGAGCAAACAACGGCACGCACCTTACCGTCTACAAGGTTGCCGAGGACACTCAGTCTTTTATGCTCGTACTCACGTGATTTGACATTATCGGGTCGAAGCGTGATATCACCTGCAGGGTAAAGCTGTGCTTCACAGCCAAATGCATTAAGATCCTTACACAGCTTTGATGCCTGAGCCTCATCGGGAGTGATAATAATCGCTCTGTGCGGTGCTAAATCCTCACAAGCGGCACTTATGACGTGGGCTTTGTGTATAGCCGAAAGACCGACAACTCCTGCAGGGAGACGTCGGTTGTTAAGGTCATATATGATTGAACGATATTCGTTTAAGCTTTTTAGAGCTTTGGTAAAACAGGACATATAAGCTCCTTTAAATATTTACATCTGCATTCTGCAGAGCGTCAATGAGTTCGTTAATACTGTGTTTGCTGAAACAATGAGCACTCATTCCGAGTTCCTTTGCTGTTGCAATATTGGCAGGGGAGTCATCGATGAAGAAGCATTCATCTGCTTTCAGTGAAAATTCATTAAAAAGAACATTGAAGATTTCCTTGCCGGGTTTAATTAAATTATACTTGGCGGAGATGATAAATCCGTCGAAAAAGTCAAGAGCAGGTACACTTTTTTTGAATTCATCAAACCAGGACGGACAGTTGGAGAGAAGATAAATCCTGTAACCTTTTTCTCTGAGCTTTTTGACAATAGGATACATCTCTTCGATGGGAGGCATTTCACCCTCGTGATCCAAAACCATCTTACTGACTTCATCGTGAAGCTCTGAGGGCAAGTCACGGCACATTATTTCTATAGCTTCCTCGACCTCAAGGTCCCCTTTGTCCATAAGCTTCCACGTTTCCGATGTAAAGGTTTTTTCGTTGATAAGGTTGTGATATTCAGGGGAGAAATGTGTCGAAAGGCTTCTTTTTGCATCGAAGTCAACGAGTACACCGCCCAGATCAAAAACTATAGTTGTGATTGCCATATGACCACCTCCGTACAACATTTTATTATACATCAATGTTGTACTGATTTCAATGAGAAAACAAGAAAAAACGGACACCGTAGGATGTCCGTTTTAATTAATGTAAATCTGATTAAAGAGCTGCCTTAAGCTCGTCAATCCTATCTGTCTTTTCCCAGGGAAGGTCAATGTCTGTTCTGCCCATATGGCCGTATGCAGCAGTCTGCTGATAAATCGGACGGCGGAGACTGAGACTGTCGATGATCGCAGCGGGTCTGAGGTCAAATACCTTGTTTACTGCATCAGCAAGTTCTGCATTTGAAACCTTACCTGTGCCGAATGTGTCAACCATAACCGAAACGGGCTTTGCAACACCGATAGCGTATGCGAGCTGAACCTCACACTTGTTTGCAAGTCCTGCTGCTACGATGTTCTTAGCGATGTAGCGGCACATATAAGCTGCTGAACGGTCAACCTTTGTCGGGTCCTTACCGCTGAAAGCACCGCCGCCGTG
>JAGBFD010000176.1 GCA_017936645.1 Clostridia bacterium | reverse complement strand
GGAATATCGTGAAGAAGAGCTGTCTTCTGGAAAGTTGCAAGAGTGTTGACACCGTTGTGAGATACTACTGCTTCGCCCTTGTCAATCTTACCTGCAACGACAGGACGTCCTTTGAATGTTTTACTCATAATCAGATACCTCCCTTTACAATGATCTTAGTGATATCTTCTGTAGTGAAGTAACGTGCTGTTGTATATGTACGGAGCTTGTTTGAGCAAGTGATGACGTTGCTTGTGTCACCACCGCAAAGCGGGTTGTTCATATACATAAGCGGACAGATATAAGAAAGATCTACGCCGCGGATGAGAAGCATGTTATAGGCCTTCTTGTTTTCCTTCTTGAATCTTTCAAGAACTTCAGGAGCAGCCGTCATAACTGTACGGATCTTAACCTTCTTCTTGCCCTGCTTCTTACATTCTGCGTCGATTCTCTCAGACCACTCGCCGAGCTGTTCGAAAGAAAGGTGCGGACAGCCGATGAAGCAAAGCTTTGGCTTTGAATCCTTCTTCTTCCACATTACGGGATAGTTCTTATATACTCTTTCAAGCTCTGCATCGTCAATTACATATGTCTTTGCATCTGCATTGATGAGCTTGTCACCGAGCTCAACTGCTTCAGGAGTGAGATTTTCGATATGGTAGAGACCTACAGCACCGTTTGAAGCTGTAGCAGCACCGAAGTCCTTGAGATAAGCCTTAGCCTTATCGTTAAGCTCTGTACCGATCCACTTGTCAAGTCCCTTGATGTAAGGAACGTCTTCCATAACCTTCATACCGATAGCTGAGCCGAGAACCTGAGCTTCGGGGATCTTCTTTGTCTTGACTTCGATGATCCACTTTGCCTTACGGCCTTCGTCTGTAACAAGGTCAAACTCAGGAACCTTGCCGAGAACTGAACCGAAGAGCTCGATGATACCTGAGTTACGGTTACATCTTGCACCGATAACTGAGTTAGCGTAAACAACAGCTGAGCTCTCTGCCCAAGAAAGGATATCACCCTTCTTAGGTGTGTTGCCTACTTCGTCAAGGTAACAAGCACAGGTGAATGCTTTATCATTCTGTATACCGAGCTTGTGAAGCTGCTTTTCGTATGAAGCCTGCTCACCGTAGAGAATCTTATTGAAAATAAGCTTCTGAAGCGGGTTGCACTTAACGTTAGCATAGTCAATGGGTCTGGGGTCAACCGAGAATGTCTCGTCAACCTTAAGTCCTGCATCGATAACCTCCTGTGTGATATCAAATACCGGCTTAAGAACAGAGATACCGAAGCTTGTAACAAGGTGACCCTTATTGCCCGCAACAGAAACAAACTTTTCTGCTCCGAAAGCGTCACCGTAGAGAACGAGAGTTTTCATAATCTTTGCCATTGTCTCGCCCTGTGAGCCGTGAAGAATGGCAACCTCGTCATCTGTAAGCTTCATTTTGTAAGTGAAGTTTTCATTCATAATGAGTTTTCCTCCTCTTAAAATATTACATCTTTTTCATTATATAATAAACATTATGCGATTTCAAGACAATAGAACAAATTTTGTCATTTTTTTGACAATGTTTTTATCATTCGGGATATTGAATTTCAGCGGAAATTATTGTAATATACCTTTGTTAAGATTTTAAAAAGGAGATTCACTTATGGAAAAGAAATTAATTGTCGGCAATATCGGTATGATGTTCGGTATGGCTCACCTTGAAGGAGCTTTGAATTATGAGGGTGCTGAAGTTGCTGCTATCTGCGACTGTAATCCCGAAACACTCCGTAAAGCGGGTGAAAAATATAACATCCCTGAGGACAAGTGGGTTACAGACTATCACGATATCGTCAATAACCCTGAAATCAACGTCGTTTCAGTCGCTATACCCGACCAGCAGCACAAGCAGGTCTGCTGTAAGCTTCTTGCCGCAGGCAAAAACGTTCTCTGCGAAAAGCCTCTCGCTCTTACACGTGAGGATGTCGAGGAAATCGTAAAGGCTGCAGAAGCATCGACAGGTAAGTTTATGGTAGGTCAGATCTGCCGTTTCACTCCTGCTTTTGAGAAAGCAAAGGAGATCATTGAGTCAGGCGAGATCGGTGAGCTGTACTTCGTCGAGTCAGAGTATGCTCACGACTATATGCACATCGTTGAAAACAAGGACGGCTCCGCGCACTGGAGAGCTGACCCGAACCGTCACGGAGTTATCGGCGGCGGCTGCCACGCAGTTGACCTTCTCCGCTGGCTTGCAGGCGATCCCGTTGAAGTTTTCGCATACGGCACACACAAGCTCCTCCCCACAGTCAGCTACGATGACGCTACAATCGCAATCATGAAATTTGACGACAACCTTGCAGGTAAGGTTTTTGTTTCGACAGGCTGTAAGCGTGACTACACAATGCGTACTGTTATCTACGGAACAAAGGGTACTATCATCTGTGACAACACTTCACCCACAATGACACTCTTCACTACTGATGAAAACGGTGACACTCAGGAACCGAAAATCATCGAGCTCGAGGTCAACAACCACAACGCTGTCAAGGAATTTGAAGTATTTGCCGATGAAATCCTCAATGACAAGCCCGTTTCGACAAGTGCAATAGAAGGTGCAAAGACCGTTGAGGTCTGCCGTGCAATCGTCGAGTCAGCAGAAACAGGCAAGATCGTAAAGCCGAATTACAATTTCTGATAAAACATTTTCAGTACGGAGGAGAAATCCTCCGTATTTTTTTGTGATTTTGAAAGTTCGGGTTTTTCGGGTAGAATATTCAATTAATATCGCAAGTGCGACCATCGGTCGTCCGCGAAAATTCTGCTTAATTCAACAGACTACAAACACAGAGTCAATTTGTGCAAAACTAAAGAACCCGACAAAACCAAATTATTTGCTCTCTGCTATATCTTCTCAAAACAAAAAGACGAGGAATCAACTTCGTTGACTCTTCGTCTTTCTGGCACCCCCTACCGGGATCGAACCGATATTTAGGTCTTAGGAGGAATTCGACTGTTATTTTGTTCCCTTCTGAGGTGTTTCAGTACCATTAAGTCCCACATTTTCCTATGTTTTACTGTTAATACAGTCTTGTTTGATACCTCTGCATATCATATTTTCCTGCTTTTGTTAGCAAAATGTTAGCAAAACAGCGTTTTTAGGTGGAAGTTTTCCTGTTATTATATTCCTTTCTGTTTAGCATGCTAAACAAAGGATTTTTGCAACTTTCAACACTTTTCCTTCCCGGTAGCCTCTATTTAAAATTAAATAAACGGAGAATAATAGACAGGTAAACAGAATATATCTTTATCCTTGCTAAAGTCCTTAGTATAAATCAGGTATTTGTTTAGAATTCTGGAAGAATATTTTTCACAGAAAGCATCTATAGATTTATGTGTTCTGTAATTTGATGATTTAACTTCAATAGGACAAATTTTGTTCTTCCGTGTTATTAAAAAATCTGTCTCATAATTGTGCCTTGAAACTTCATTTTTTATAGTATGATAAAACAACTCATTTCCGTTTGCTGTCAAAATCTGTGCAACAACATTTTCATATAAGTAACCGAGATTTGCGCCTAAATTATCACTCAAAAGTCTTTCATAGATCGTATTTTCAGTGAAATCACTATCTTTGAACATAAGCGTTGTAAAAAGACCGGTATCACAAATAAAAAGTTTAAACTTACTCAGATCTTTATTGTTTGCAAGACCTACGTTCGGATCATTTGCATGATATGATACAAGAACGGTTTTTGAATCCTTCATTTCTGCAATAAGCTCAAGAAGACCTTCTGCTCTTTCGTCTGACAATACACTTGACACCTGATATCTTGCTGCATTTTTATTAAGCTGTGCAGGAATTGCATCAAAGAGCATAGAAGCCTTACCTGTCGGATCAATCTTCATAAAATCATCAGTATAAAGATTTAAAATATCTCTTTTTACCTCGTCTACTTTTCTAAAATTATTTGTTTCTATATATTCACTAACCGCCTGTGGCATACCGCCAACCAACATATACAGTCTGAAATCACGCATAAGCTTTCTGTTAAGTTGCTCTCCGACACCTTTATTATTTTCAAAACTTTTTTTAATAAGCGGAACTGTAACCGTATCACCAAGAGCCCACCGGAATTCTTCATAATCCATAGGATACATAGATATTTTTCGTTCTTCACTGGGAATCAGAATATCTTTTACATTCTTTTTGATTGATATAAGTGAACCGGTTTCTATATAGTCATATCTTCGGTCTTTTACAAGTGATTTAATTGCTTGGCGAGCCTTTGGGCAAAGCTGAACCTCATCGAAAATAATAAGCGATTTTCTCTCAACTAAATCTGTTTTATATATCAACTGTAATTGAAGAAAAATATAATCAAGATCAGAAACATCTTCAAATAAGTCCTTTACAGTTTTTGAAGCTACAGAGAAATCTATAAGAATATATGTTTCGTATTCCTTTTTTCCGAATTCTTCTGCAACAGTTGATTTTCCTATTCGCCTAGCTCCCTCAATAAGCAACGCTGTTTTACCTTCAGATTCTCTTTTCCATTCCAATAATTTGTCGTAAATTTTTCGTTTGAACACACTCAACACCTCAAAATCGCAATATTTATTTATCTTAATATATACAAAATCGCAATATTTATACCGTTATCATACCACAAAATCGCAATTTGTAAAGTATTTTCTATAATTAAGATTCCCTTAACTGCAAAATCACTCACTTTTATTATTCTGACAGACTACAATAACACGACAACATCCACCTTTTATGTTAGCAGAAACTGAACCCGATATGAATTCATATTAGCAAAACCCCGAAAAATGTTAGCAGAAAGCAAAAATCCTGCTAACATTTGTTAGCAGCGACTGTCACCTTGAAGTTGTTAGTTAACTTGTTTTCTGGTCAAAAATCTGTAATTTAACCTTTCGCAGATTAAAAACAAAGAAAGACCAAAAAGCCTTGATAAATAAGGGTTTTTCGGTCTTTTAAATGGCACCCCCTACCGGGATCGAACCGATATTTAGGTCTTAGGAGGACCTCGTTCTATCCATTGAACTAAGGAGGCAT
>JAGBFD010000175.1 GCA_017936645.1 Clostridia bacterium | reverse complement strand
GTTACTCCGCTTTCACTCGGTATCGAAACAATGGGCGGTATCAACACCAAGATCATCGAAAGAAATACTACTATCCCCGTAAAGAAGAGCCAGATCTTCTCAACTGCAGTTGATAATCAGCCTTCAGTAGAGGTTCACGTTCTTCAGGGTGAGAGAGAGTTTGCTAAGGATAACAAGACTCTCGGTATTTTCCACCTTGACGGAATTATGCCGGCACGTCGCGGTGTTCCTCAGATCGAAGTTACATTCGACATCGATGCTAACGGTATCGTTCACGTTTCAGCTAAGGACCTTGGCACGAATAAGGAACAGTCAATTTCAATCACAGCTTCAACAAATATGTCAAAGGAAGACATTGAAAAGGCAGTTCACGAGGCTGAGCAGTTTGCACAGGAAGACAAACAGCGTCGTGAGGAAGTTGACACAAGAAACAATGCAGATCAGATGGTTTATCAGTGCGAGAAGCTTCTCTCAGAAGAAGGCGACAAGTTCTCGGAGGAGGATAAGTCAGCTCTCACAGCTGATATAGAAGCTCTCAAGGAAGCACTCAAGGGCAGCGACATCAACCTCATCAAGAATAAGCAGGAAGCTCTTCAGGCTAAGTTCTATGAGGTTTCAGAGAAGATGTACAAGGCAGCTCAGGCAGCAGCAGGAGCACAGGGTGCACCTGATATGGGCGACATGGGCGGTGCTCCCAACGGCGGCAACGACGGTTACTACGAGGCTGATTACACAGACGTAACAGACGACGAATAATCTAAATATTCTGAATTAGGGATTGCGGGATGTCAGTTGACATCTCCGCAAGCCCTGTTTCAAAGTCAGGGGCTTTACTATGGCTGATAATAAAAGAGACTATTATGAGGTGCTCGGTGTTGATAAAAGTGCGAGTGCCGATGAAATAAAAAAAGCATACAGAAAAAAAGCTAAGCAGTATCATCCGGACCTTAACCCCGGTGATGCTGAAGCTGAAGCAAAGTTTAAAGAAGCTAACGAAGCGTATGAAGTGCTCAGCGACGAGCAGAAGAAAGCTCGTTATGACCAGTTCGGTCACGCAGGTGTGGATCCGAACTTCGGTGCAGGTGGCGGCGGTTTTGGCGGCTTTGGTGATGAGATTGACCTCGGCGATATCTTCTCCAGCTTTTTCGGTGGCGGATTCGGTGGTGGTTTCGGAGGAGGACGTCGTTCTAACCCGAATGCTCCCAGACGTGGCGAAGACCTGCAGTCAACCGTCACTATTTCCTTTGAAGAAGCTGCAAAGGGTTGCAAGCGTAAGGTTGATATTAACCGTGTCGAAGGCTGTACGGACTGTATGGGTACAGGTGCACAGAGCGGTACTTCACCCACTACTTGTCCCGAATGTCACGGTACAGGTCAGGTGAGTGTGCAGCAGAGAACTCCGTTCGGTATTATGTCCACACAAAAGGCTTGTTCACGCTGTGGCGGTAAAGGTAAGATTATCGAGCATCCGTGTCAGAAGTGCCGTGGCAGAGGCCGTGTTGCGAAGCACAATACCCTTGAGATTGAAATTCCGGCAGGTGTCGATGATCGTCAGACTCTCAAGGTCAGAGGCGAGGGCAACAGAGGCATCAACGGAGGTCCTTCAGGTGATCTTCATATCACTGTTAATGTACGTCCTCATCCGTTCTTTGAACGTGACGGTATCAACGTCTGGTGCGAGGTTCATGTTACAATGGTTCAGGCGACCTTGGGTGACACTCTTTTTGTTCCCACACTTGACGGAAAGGTTAAGTATGAAATGCCTGCAGGTACACAGCCGGGTGCTGTATTCGTTCTTAAAGGCAGGGGCATTCAGAACATACACACAAAGGCACGAGGAAATCAGATGGTACGTATTATCGTGGATATTCCCACCAAGCTCAATGAACCGCAGAAGGAAGCACTTCTGAGATTTAACGAGGCTATGGGAGGATCAAAGCCTGAAATCGATGAAAAAAAAGGTTTTTTCGGAAAGAAGCGCAGATAAACGATGAAATATAATACTTATATTTTCGATCTCGACGGAACGATTCTTGATACCTTGCTCGATCTTGCGAATGCAGTCAATTTTTCGATGCGTTCAAAAGGTTTTCCTGAAAGAACCGTAGATGAAGTCAGACGCTTTATCGGAAACGGAATTAAAGTGCTTATCAGAAGAGCTGTTCCTGAGAATACGGGCGAAGATGATTATGCCGAAGCACTTGAAATTTTCACAAAGTACTACCTTGAGCATATTGCAGATTACACGAAACCGTATGACGGTATCATTGATGTCATAAATGAGCTTAAAAAGAAAGGCTGTAAAACTGCAGTCGTTTCGAACAAAGCACATTTTGCAGCTCAGGCAGTCGTGAAAGATTTCTTCGGTGAAATATTCGATACAGTAGTCGGAAAAATGGATGAATTCCCGTCAAAACCCGAGCCGGATTCGCTTCTTTATACAATCAAGTCGCTCGGTGCCGACAAAGAAAAATGTATTTATATCGGTGACTCCGATGTCGATGTGCTTACGGCACACAATGCAGGGCTGCCTTGCATCGGTGTAACGTGGGGTAACCGTGATGAAGATTTGCTTCTCCAAAGTGGAGCAGAATATATCGCACATAGTCCTGAAGACATACTCAAAATATAACAATCAGACCTCCCTTTCAGATAAATACGAAAGGGAGGTCTTTGCATATATATGAGTAAATATATGCATTTAAATTACAGAAAAAATGCCAACAAATTCGGGCTTGTCGAATTGTTCTGAATTTATTTTGTAGGGCGTGACGCT
>JAGBFD010000174.1 GCA_017936645.1 Clostridia bacterium | reverse complement strand
TTTTATTTCTGATGATACCGGGAACTACCGCAATAGTAGATGCAAGTACCGCAAGGACAAGCACTGCAGCTACAATTATCAGCGGAAGATTTTTATTTGACTTCTTTTCCTTCGGTGGTTTTTGCGGCTGTATCGCAACATTCGGCGGTGTCGGTTGCGGAGTCACAACGCTCTGCGGTGCAGGCTGTGGCTGTACCTTCGGAGGATTGTTCTGCGGATATGTCGGCTGTACAGGCGGCTTCGGTGGTTGAGGTTTTACCACATTCTGCGGTTGCTTTTTCGGAGCATCATACTGTAAAAATTCCTTCGGTCGTGCAGGTGCCTGCTGTGTTTTGTTTACAGGCTGTTGAGGCATAACCGTAGCCTGAGGTCTTACAGGCTGTTGCGGTGCCGTCGGCTTCTGTGGTACGGGTGTGCCGCACTTTGTGCAGAAATTCATATTGGGGACTAACGGGTTTCCGCATTTAGGACAGTTCATATTTTCTCATTCCTTTTTGTTTGATGAATCAATTATATTCTTGTTTTTTTCGTATGTCAATTAATATTATGATATCCGTTCATAACAAAAACGCCCTCCGTAAGGAGAGCGTTTATATCATTTATTTTTTCTTCTTTGCAGGGTTAAGGGGTGCTGTATGCCAGATGTCACGTGCATACTCATTGATCGCTCTGTCACAAGCGAATCTGCCTGCACCTGCGATATTCATAAGTGACATTCTGTTCCATGCATCTCTGTCTTTATAAAGAGCTTCTGCATTAGCCTGTGCTTTTTTGTAATCAGCAAAGTCTGCAAGAACCATATACGGATCGTGGTGAACGATCGTACTTCCGATTTCAGGGAATGTCTTTCCGCCGATTCCGTTATTGATGAATTCAATCACACGTCTGAGGTCAGCATTGTTCTGATAGTAATTCATCGGATTGTAGCCAACTCTCTTGAGTTCATTCACTTCAGGTGTGCTCATACCGAAGATAAGGATATTATCTTCGCCTACAGCCTCGTGAATCTCGACGTTTGCACCGTCCATTGTACCGAGAGTAACAGCACCGTTTATCATAAGTTTCATATTACCCGTACCGCTTGCCTCTGTGCCTGAAAGTGAAATCTGCTCACTGATGTCTGCAGCAGGCATAAGAGCCTCAGCAAGAGAAACGTTATAATCCTCAAGATAAACTACTTTCAATCTTCCTCGTACATCGGGATCGTTATTGATAAGCTCACCGAGTGCACAGATGAAGCTGATAATCTTCTTTGCCATATAGTAACCTGATGCTGCTTTAGCCGCAAAGATATAGGTGTGCGGTGTGAAATCGCCGTCAGGATTTTCCTTGATAGCAAGATACTTTGAAAGAATGTGGAAAGCATTGAGGTGCTGACGCTTGTACTCGTGAAGTCTCTTTACCTGAACGTCAAAAATTGAATTCGGATCGAGTTCGATTCCGTTTCTTTCCTTGACGATTTTTGCAATCTTCTGCTTGTTGCGGAACTTGATATCCTCAAGCTTTTTGAGAACTTCCTTGTCATCTGCGAAAGCTCTGAGCTTTTCAAGCTCTGCTCCGTCATAGATGAAGCCGTCACCTATAAGCTCTGTGAGAAGCTTTGTAAGCTCAGGATTCGACTGACAGAGCCAACGTCTGTGAGCGATACCGTTTGTAACGTTTTTGAACTTGTCGGGTGTTACGGAATAGAAATCTTTGAAAACACTCTCTTTGAGAATTTCTGAGTGAAGTGCAGAAACACCGTTTACGCTGTGTGAACCTGCAACTGACATATTTGCCATACGGATCACACCGTTTGAAATGATCGCCATTCTTTCAACCTTGTCTGCATCACCTGTTGATGCCCATACAAAGCTACGGAAACGGTTGTCAATTTCCTTTGTGATTCCGTAAATTCTGGGAAGAAGACGCTTGAACAAATCTTCAGGCCAGCATTCGAGAGCTTCTGCCATAACTGTATGGTTTGTATAAGCGATAGTATCAGTAACAATCTTCCATGCCTCGTCCCAACCGTAACCGCATTCATCAAGAAGAATACGCATCAGCTCAGGAATAGCAAGTGTGGGATGAGTGTCGTTGATATGAATAGCAATTTTTTCCGCAAGGTTATCAATTCTGCCGTAAATGCGAAGGTGATTATTGACAATATCCTGAATCGATGAAGAAACGAGGAAATACTGCTGTCTTAATCGAAGACTCTTGCCTTCAGGATGATTGTCTGCAGGATAAAGAACCTTACTGATAACCTCCGCCATTGCATTCTGTTCCATAGCACGCATATAGTCGCCCTGATTGAACATATCCATATCAAGACCCGGTGCCTTTGCCGACCAGAGGCGAAGAACGCTTATACCCTTACCGTCTTTACCTGCAACATACATATCGTGAGGTACAGCCTTTACTATCTTAGCATCACGCTGCTCTACGTGGTGGTAGCTGTGATCCCAGATTTCATCAATCCAACCCTCAAACTTGATATCAACAGCCTCTTCCTCTCTGGGAACAAGCCATACGTCACCGCCCGGAAGCCAGAAGTCAGGCATTTCAGTCTGCCAACCGTCAACGAGCTTCTGCTTGAAAATACCGTACTCATAGAGAATTGTATAGCCCTTTGCAAAATAACCCTGAGTTGCAAGACCGTCGAGATAACAAGCTGCAAGACGGCCGAGACCGCCGTTGCCGAGACCTGCATCGGGTTCACAGTCATAGAGCTTATCAAGCTTTATACCGAAATCCTTGAGTGCGGATTCCATTGTCTTCGTAAGATTAAGATTATAGAGATTGTTCTTAAGCGAACGACCCATAAGAAATTCCATACAAAGGTAATAAATCTTCTTTGAGTCTGCTGTCTTTGATTCGTTATGAAACTCTTTTCTGCCCTGCATCATCATATCTCGGAGTATGAGTGCAATAGCCTTGTAATAATGCTCATAAGTCGCTTCGTCGGGTGTCACGCCGAAGAAATGCGAAAGCTTGTTTGAAATAAGCTCTTTTGCTTCCTTTTTGGTCATTTTGTAGTTCATAATATACCTCCTTGGGATAACCGATATCTTTATCGGGATGCTTCTTTCTTAAATGATATACCAAAATGAATAAAAATACAACACCTAATTAAAAATTGTTATAAGAAAAATCAACCTCTGTTTTTGTAATATTTGACGAAAATAATTGATTAATCTGCAAATCTAAAAATATAAATTATCATTTTTGCACAAAATAACTGAATTTTCATTCTTTAACAAAAAGAATAGCATTCAATAAAAATACAAAAAATAGCTAAAAAGTCTTTTATATTTCCGTTTTTTATAGTATAATGATTTAAATAGCGGAATAAATTCGTTTTCTTTTTTAATATTGGCTAACTTTTGCACATTATACTGCGGGGGTATTATTATGGAAAAAAACAAAGTCAGACTTACCATAGGCGGACTTGATTACCGTCTTACAACTGACACAGACACAAACTATATCAAAAACCTCGGTGAGGAAGTGGATGAGATCATCACTGATTTGCTTCAGAATCATCCTAAGCTTTCACAGGTACAGGCTTCTGTACTCTGTGCTCTTGAGTATGCTGACAGGTATCATCAGGCAGAGAGAAATGCGGACTATCTCAAGGCTCAGATTCAGGTATACATGGAAGATGCCGCAAAAGCAAAAACAGAAGCTGAGATGGCAAGAAGAGAAGCTGAAAGAATGACAAGAGACCTTCGCAGCATCAGAAGAAGTCTCGAAGAAAAGGACATGTTATGATGAACATTGAAATCCTCGCACCTGCAGGCTCTATGGAATCTGTCATTGCCGCTGTCAGAAGCGGTGCTGATGCCGTTTATCTCGGCACAAAAGACTTTAACGCCCGTCGAAACGCTGAAAATTTCAGCTTTGATGAGTTAAAAGATACTGTTGAATACTGTCACAAGCACGGTGTAAAGGTTCACCTTGCATTGAACACTCTTATTTCGGACGGCGAGCTCGACGACGCTCAGGATGCCGTCCGTCTTGCTTGTGAAGCGGGAGTTGATGCCATAATAGTTCAGGACTTAGGTCTTGCAGATATTATTCACCGTTGTGCTCCCGATATGCCGCTTCATGCATCTACGCAGATGTCCGTTCAGACACCTGCAGGACTTAAAAAATTAAAAAAGCTGGGTTTCACACGTGCTGTGCTTCCCCGTGAATTATCAAAAGAAGAGATAAAGAACCTCTGCGAAAACTCACCTATAGAGCTTGAGTGCTTTGTTCACGGTGCACTTTGTATGTGCGTTTCGGGTCAGTGTTACTTCAGTGCACTTCTCGGATCACGAAGCGGAAACAGAGGTGCCTGTGCTCAGCCCTGCCGTCTCCCCTTCGGTGCACCTTACGGGACCGGACACGATCTCAGTCTCAAGGACCTTTCTCTTGTCGACTACATCCGCGAAATGGCTGAAATGGGAGTATGCTCATTTAAAATTGAAGGACGTATGAAGAGACCCGAATACGTTGCCGCAGCAGTCAAGGCCTGCAGAAACAGCGTCGACGGTATACTTGACAACGAGCTTCGCAGCGACCTGAGAAGTGTTTTCTCACGTTCAGGTTTCACGGACGGATATTATAAAAACAAGCTCGGCATTGAAATGTTCGGCACACGTCAGAAGGATGATGTTACCGCTGCCGCAGCTGTTCTCAAAAAGTTAGAAAAGCTTTACGAAAAGGAAGTCGCTGATACAAAAATCGATTTCGCATTCACGGGAATCCTCGGTGAGCCGATTTCTCTGGCTGCTCAGGCAGACGGAAAAAACGTTTTCATCGAAAGCGAAACACAACCGCAACCTGCACTCAATAAAGCTACTACAGAGGATAGTGTCCGCACACAGCTCGAAAAATGCGGAGGCACACGCTTCTACGCAGGTGAAATTGATATCGAGCTTGATGAAGGAGTTTTCATTCCCGTTTCCGAGCTTAATAAGTTAAGACGTGAAGCGATAGAAAAACTAGATTCCTCAGGAGCCTCAGCAGTCAAGACTTTCAAAAATGAATTTGTTTCAATAAAGCCGCACTCTAACGGCAAGAAACGTCTCATATGCAGATTTTCCGACATTGAAAGTATTCCCGAAAACTGGGATTATATCGAGCAGGTCATAGTACCTCTCGGCATGGAAAAGAATGTTAAAAAATCTGTCCGTGTGAGTGTCGAAGTACCGAGAGGCATTTTCGGTTCATATGAAAAAATCCTCCGCCAACTTACAGAGGCAAAGGAATACGGTATAACCGAAGCGTGGGCAGGTACACTTGACGGAATTGCCCTCATTCAGAAAGCAGGACTCAAGGCAAATGCATTTTTCGGCTCAAATATTTTCAATTCACGTTCTTTGAAAGTGCTTGAGGATATGGGCGTCAACAAGATTCTTCTCTCAGCGGAGCTTACTATGTCACAAGCTCAGGCCGTCGGTGGTGAAGCACCCAGAGGAATCTTCGCTTACGGCAGACTGCCGCTGATGCTGACAAGAAACTGTCCTCAGAAAAACGGCAAAAGCTGTGCTGACTGTAAACAGAACGGCAAGCTCATAGACCGACGCGGAGTGGAATTTCCGATCGAGTGCCGTATGGGTACAAACGACATTCTCAATTCTGTCCCCGTTTATATGGCAGACAGACTCAATGAAATCCGTAATATGGACTTTATCCTTCTTTACTTTACGAAAGAAGATAAAGAAAACTGCGCTGAAATCATATCTTCATATATACGTTCCGGCAAAGCTAAAGGTGACTTTACGAGAGGTCTGCTTTACCGTGGTGTTGAATAAAATTACAGGAGGTACACTATGCCTTACATCAGACCTGCTGAAGACAAAGACTTAAAAGACATCGAATATGTCTGCAGAATGACTGCCGGTCCCGAATCCCGAAGAAATGAGGAGATAGGCAGAAAAATCGCCCTGACTTATTCTACATACTACGCAAGAGCTGAGCAGTCAACATCCTTTGTACTTGATGACAACGGCAAGGCGGTAGGTTATATACTTTGTGCACCAGATTACTCAGAATATGCAAAAGACTACCGCAGAAACGAAGTGAAAAAGCTGTGGAAGATTTCAAAACAGCAGAGTATAACGGCATACTTTCTCCCCTTCGGATACCTTCCGTACAAAAAGCAGTATTCTGCACATCTGCACATAGACCTGCTTGACGAGTATCAGGGTAAGGGTTACGGTACTGAGCTTATGAAAGCTCTGCTTGAAAAATTAAAGTCAATGGGTGTACCGGGTGTAATGCTCATAGTCGATAAAAACAACACGGGTGCACAGCGGTTTTACACACGTGCCGGATTCACAAGGAAAGCCTCCGTTTTCGGTGGTGTAGTTATGGTAAAGACACTTTAAAAGCCGTCTTTTGCCTCTACAAACCACCTCTCACCGTCATCAAACAGATAAGTTTCCCTGCCGAGTATGCGTACTGTGTAGCGCACTCCTGCTCCGCCTACTTTTGTCGAGGCGGCACGTCGCACATCCAACACACGGTCGATATCAAATCTGTGACCGTCCTCCCACGTGACGGTAAGAGGAACAATCGTTCCGTATTTATCCTGTTTTAATGTAACATCTACATAAACTTTTCTCATTCAATCATCTCTATCTGAACATCCGCATCGGCATAACCGATTCTTCGGGGTTTCCGTGCGGAATTTTTTCTTCCTGCATAAGACAGGCATTAAATATCGCATTCTTTCCGAATCGACGACGCAGTTCAAGTACTGTATCGTCGATTTTCTGCATTTTTTCGTGTTTCGACGTGTCGGTAAAAAAGTCAAGCTGTGCAGGTGCATCCGACTCAATCAGGTCGATTGCTCTGACCGTAACAGCTCTGACATCATAGTTCCAGCTATAATTTGCATTAAAAAGGTCTATTGCCGCCTTCGCTATCTCAGATGCACTTCTTGTAGGAATTTCAAGTTTTTTCTGAAACTGACGAGAGAACAGGTTGCAGTCCTTTACGGTTATCTGTACCCCGCATGCTTTAAGTCTGTATCCTGTCAGCCTCCTATGCACATCCTGACTCAGAGAAAGAAAAACTCTCCAGACTTCCGTAGCATCAACTAGATCTGCCGAACAGGTTATTCCGTGACCTATACTTTTGATCGGCGTTCTGTAGCCGTCAGGCTTTACCCTTGAGGTATCTGAGCCGTTGGCAAATGTCCACAGCTCCGTTCCACACTTACCTAATTGTTTTGTAATCCAATCCCTGTCGCAGTTTGCAAGGTCACCTATCGTATGAATTCCGAATTTTTTCAGCTTTTCAGAAGTTGACCTGCCTACGCCAATCATTTCAGATGCAGGTAATTTCCATAATTTTTCTTTGAACTCATCCCTCGTTATAACAGTTACCGCATCGGGCTTTTTCAGGTCACTTCCGAGCTTTGCAAATACCTTATTAAAAGAAACTCCTATAGAAACAGTAAGACCAAGCTCGTACCTGACCGTTTCACGGATATTTTCGGCTATTTCGTATCCGTTTCCGAAAAGACGCTGACTTCCCGTCACATCAAGCCACGCCTCATCAAGCCCGAAAGGTTCGATCAGGTCGGTATATCGGCGGTAAATATCTCTCACCATAGACGAATACTTTATATACTCATCAAAGTGAGGCTCAACAACGATCAGGTCATGGCACTTACCCTTTGCCTGCCATACAGGTTCGCCCGTTTTCACTCCGCACTCTTTGGCTTGCTGTGACTTTGCAAGGATTATGCCGTGTCGGTTTTCTACGCTTCCCGCTACCGCAACGGGTTTGTTTTTCAAGGCGGGATTAAGCATACATTCTATGGAAGCATAACAGGCATTAAGATCCGAGTGCAGTATTACTCTTTCCATTATTCCTTCCCCCGTTGGTGTCAGATTTCCTCTTGTATTATACGAACATTTGTTCTGTTTGTCAACAGTAAATTTTTTCATTCCCTGACTGTGTAACCTATTGTAACCCTATTGTAACCTGCCTTAACTTGACAACAAACTACAACATATGGTATCATTAACTATCACTTATTACTTGAATTATCGGAAGAAGGTTAGACTTAATGATCAATTCAGACAATTTGTGTATGAGCTGTATGAAGGACATCGGAGACTTAAAAACTTGTCCTCATTGCGGTTTTCACAGCAGTACCCAGCAGATTTCACCGTATCTGCCGATCAGAACAGTCCTTGGCAACAGATACCTCGTCGGCAAACTTCTGAGCTATAACGGTGACGGTGCAACCTATATCGGTCTGGATCTTTCCACAAGATCTGCCATCAATATAAGAGAATTTTACCCTGAAGGAATTGCTAACCGCGATCCCAAAACACTTGCAGTTTACGCAAGTGAGCAGAACCGTGCACTTTACAATGAGTGTCTTCACGGATTTGTGGAGATGTGGCGCAAGCTTATGCGTCTGAGCGGACTTTCTGCTCTGATCAAAGTCAGCGATGTCCTTGAAGGTAACGGCACTTGCTATGCTATTACCGAAAATATTGACGGTATCACCTTACGTGAATACCTGCTTCGTAACAATACAGGATACATTTCCTGGGAAAAAGCAAGACCTTTGCTTATGCCCGTACTGTCTACTCTCGGCACACTGCATTCTTCAGGAATTATCCACAGAGCTATCTCCCCTTCTACTCTCATCGTTGCCCCCGACGGCAAGATAAGAATTACCGGATTCAGCATCAGTCAGGTGCGTTCCGCAAGGAGCGAACTCAACCATCAGCTTTTCAATGGCTACGCCGCTTTCGAACAGTACGGATTTGAAGGCAGACAGGGTGCCTGGACGGACATCTACGGTTTCGGAGCCGTTCTTTACAGAACTCTCATAGGTACTGATCCCATCGATGCTACAGAGCGTGTCACCAATGACAGACTTATGGTTCCCGGAAAGTTTGCAGAGCAACTTCCTGCTTATGTTATAAACGGGCTTGTAAATGCTTTGCAGATACTCCCCGAAGACAGAACCCACAGTGTAGAAGAACTTCGTGCAGAGCTTTCAGCTTCGCCCAGTGCAGTTGCTGTCGCTTCCCGTGAATTCAACACTCCCGTCGCTCCCGTAGTACAGCAGCAATCTAAACCCAAATATCAGACAACGGCTCAGCGACTTGACTTTGAAGAGGAAGAGGATCCTACTGCCGGGAAGCGTGAAGCGGCTCAAAGACGTCATTATTTCTCTACGATAATCGTCGCCGCAGCATTGGTAATCATTGTGGTAGTCGTAGGATTCATCGTTCTTGAGGCGACGCACGTGACCAATTTCTTCTCTGATGAAACTACAACAGCTTCTGCACAGAAAGAACTTGTTGAGGTCCTTGACTTCAGGGGTATGGAGTATTCGAATATCATCAATGACGAGTACAACAATAAAAACTTCACTTTCAAGCGAGTAGATACGTACAGCGAAAATGTCGAGAAAGGTGTTGTAATTTCACAAAGTATCGGTGTGGGTGAAAATGTCGAAAAAGGTGCTGTAATCACACTTTACGTAAGTATGGGAAAGGAAAGCATCCGTTTCCCCTCTAATGCAGGTGAGATAATAGGTCAGACATACGAAAATGCCGAAAAGCATCTGAAGAATCTCGGATTTAACGTAATAAAAACGCCAAAACAAAATATTGACAATCAGACTGCAGGTACTGTCGCAGGACATAATGCCGAGCCGGGTAAGGAGTACGATAAGGGTACTACGATAACGCTCTATGTATGGGAAGAACCTGAAACAAGTACTCTCGCCAGTGAAGATCCTACAGAGGATTCTTCTGATCTTTTTCCCGGAGATTCTTCTGATGTGCTGTCAGATATTTTAGACAATAACCCGTTCGTCTGGTAAACAAAAATCGCCTTTTCATAAGGCGATTTTTTATTTTATGCTAATCGAATATGTTGATTTAATCTTACGTTCATGGTAAAATACAAGGAGAAACGGAGTGATCTTATGGAATATAATTTCGAATATTTTAAAGCAAGTGCAGATTATGTAAAAAACATCGTACCGTACGAGCCTGAGATAGGAATCATATTAGGTTCAGGTCTCGGAAACTTTGCTGACGAGATCAGTAATCCTATAGTAATTGATTACAAGGATATCCCCAACTTCCTCGTTTCCACGGTTGAGTCGCATGCAGGCAAGCTCATCTTCGGTGAACTTGAAGGAAAAAAAGTCGTCTGTATGTCAGGCCGATTCCATTTCTACGAAGGCTACGATTTCGAACAGCTCGTCATTCCTATCAGACTTTTCAAACTTATAGGTGTAAAGAAGACTATACTCACCAACGCTGCAGGTGCAGTCAATACCGATTATAACGTCGGTGATATTATGATAGTCAGGGATCATATCAAGCTCAACGGAGCAAGCCCCCTGTGCGGCAGAAACGTAGAGGAATTCGGACCAAGATTTTTTGACGTAACGGATATGTACACAAAGTCTCTGCGTGAAATCGCCGTCGAATGTGCAAAAGACAGCGGTCTCACAACACACGAGGGAGTCTATATGTTCTTCACAGGTCCGCAGTTTGAAACTCCTGCCGAAATACGTGCCGCAAGAATTCTCGGGGCTGATGCCGTCGGAATGTCTACAGTAACCGAGGCTCTTACAGCTGCCCACTGCGGAATGCCCTTACTGGCACTTTCTGTTATGACGAATATGGCAGCAGGTGTACTCGACTGTAAGCTTTCTGATGAAGAAGTCGGTATTGCCGCTGCAAAAATCGCGGATAAATTTGCTTTGTACATCAGACGAATCATAGCAAATATCTGATGTAAACCTCAGTTTACATCAGATTTTTCCAAAATTTTTATGCGTTATCAACCACGGTTGATAGACTTTTAAAAGTATACACCTTATACTTTAACCGTAAAGAATATTTTCATTAATGAGGTGTTAGAATTATGACGATAAATGAAAAAATAAGCATCTTAAGACACGATGCAGGTTTATCTCAGGATGAGTTAGCCGAAAAGCTCAATGTTTCAAGGCAATCTGTTTCAAAATGGGAGTCAGGCAAAGCTCTGCCCGATACTGATAAATTACTTGCACTTTCTGAGCTTTTTAATGTATCTACAGACTTTCTCTTAAAGGACAGCGAAGACTACGTAAGTGTCACTCCGCCCGACACAGACGATACAGCGGATGATTTTTATCCCGATACCGATATCACCTGTCCGGTTGATAACAGCACAGTCTTCGTTCCCCCTATCTCTCCCGATTCGGTAATGGTAACTCACTCTGAGGAAGAAACACGAAAAAAACAAAAGAAAAAAATACCTAAGTGGAAAATCATCACTGCTTGTATTTCGATCGTTCTTATAATAGCACTCATCATTCCCCTTCCTCTCGGACTCTATGAAGAGTGGCTTTTCGAAGAATATGTAGAATATCCGTATGTAATGGTTCACGGTCTCGGCGGTTACGGTGCTGACTCTAAAATCAACGAGTCAAATCCCTACTGGGGTTCTGAGACAGGTAATGTCGTGACCTACCTCAGGGATGAAAAAGGATACGATGTTTACGAGGCTTCTGTCGGTCCGTTTTCAAGCACATGGGACAGAACCTGCGAACTTTATGCACAGCTCACAGGAACAACCGTCGACTACGGTGAAGCGCACAGTAAAGCCCACAATCACGAGCGTTACGGCAGAACATATACTGAAAAACTTGCTCCCGACTGGGGTTCAGAAACAAAAGGCGGACAGGTAGTCAAACTTAACCTCATCGGTCATAGCTTCGGCGGAGCAACCGTAAGACAGCTCACATCTCTTCTTGAGTACGGAAGCAAAGAAGAAATCGCTGCAAGCGGTGACAACGTATCCCCTCTTTTCAAGGGCGGACAAGGCAATCTTATAAACAGCGTAACCACTCTTTGTTCTCCGCACAACGGTTCAACACTTTACTACTGTGTAGAGCAGTATAACGTAGTCGACTATGCTCTTGATTTTGTATTCTACGGCAGTAAGCTCGTTCAGGACAGTTCAGTCGGTGAATACTACGACTTCCATCTGGAGCATTTCGGAATTGACACCGAATCACAGGATGCAAGTACAATTCTGAAAACCGTATTCAGTCAGGGAACAGACAATGCTGCTTATGACCTCTCACCTGACGGTGCGGCTGAGATAAATAAAAATATAAAAACTGTTGACAATGTTTATTATTTTTCGTATGCTTACTCTATGACGGAAAAGAAGGCCGGGAAACACGTGCCTGCAATGGGCGGATTCAACATACTTACTTTACCGTCAACTCTTATAGGCTCATACTCAGAAAACAGAGTGACAGACTATCCGATAGACGAAACATGGCTTGAAAACGATGGTATGGTAAACGTAATCTCAGCCAGATATCCCTTCGAGGATGAATGGCAGGAATACGACAGCGAAAACATCGTCAAAGGTAAATGGAACGTAATGCCCACCCTGAAGGGGCATCACGGTACAGTAGTCTGTATGGACAGCACAGCCGAAGACACGCAGAATTTTTACACAAATCTTTTCACTATGATTGATGAGCAGCCGAGAGACAAAAAATATTATTTTAAAGGGTTATTTTAGGAGGAAAACAAATGAAAACTAAGAAAATTTTAGCCTTGGTGCTTGCAGTTGCACTTGCATTCAGCTTTTCCGCAACAGCTTTCGCCACATTCAAGGGTGATGTTAACAAAGACGGTACGGTTAACTCAGCTGACGCTCTCAAAGTGCTTCTTTATGCCGTCGGAGCTGAAACCGATATCGACACTAATATCGCAGATATGGATGCTGACGGAAACATCAATGCTTCTGATGCACTCGCAATACTTCGTGTAAGTGTAGGTCTTGATGAAAAGGTTGAAATCCCTGAAGAACCGTCAGGTCCTGACACACCTGACACACCCGATACACCGGACACACCGGACACACCGGACACACCGGACACACCGGACACACCGGTCGTTCCGCAGACTGCTGAAGAAATCGTCAAGTTCTACAATGACGCAGTTAATAAAGCTGTTAATGAAAAAGCAGGCTACAAGAAATCAAGAACCGCAACAATCCACGAAATGAACGGCGGCGCTCTGATGAAGATTCAGCTTGTCGTTGATATGGTAAATGAATTCCTCGGTGTAGGTACTCAGGAGTACGTTAATGCAAAGGGTCAGTCAAAATACCTTATGAATGCTTCACTCACAAAGGATGATGTTACCTCAGCTACACTTGAGCTTACGGGAGAGAATTACACAGTTACACTTCTCCTCAAAAACGGAAGCAGCTCCGCTACTGCAACTGCTAAAAAGGATACATCCGCTCTTGCAAGAAGCGGACTTCTCACAGGTAACCTTGCAGACTCTAACTACGACTACCTCAGCAGCGGTTGTATTTACGAAAGCATTATGGGTGCAGATGCTGCTGTTTCTGTCAACTCTGTCAAGGCTACGAACAGCAACGTTAAATTCGTCGCTGTGATCAATACGCAGGGAGAGCTTATCTCACTCAACGCTTCATATGACTGGACAGTAGCAATGACTAAAATCAAGTATACTGTCGTTTCTGTCAAAGAAGCTGACGGTAAGGCTCATACAGAAGTTGAATTTTCAGATTTCCAGTGGTAAATAAAGTTATTTTAAAGGTGTGGGCAACCGCACCTTTATTTTTATTGATTTAATGACCGGAACGTGATAAAATAGATATATTATGTACCAAAGAGGTGTGCTATGAAAACATTATTCAGAAACGCTGATATTCTTCTTTTTGAAAACGGAATTTATAACGTGCTTAAAGGAGCCTTCCTTGCCGTTGACGGTGAGAAAATTTCATACATAGGAAAAAATGAGCCTGACGGGGAATTCGATTCAGTCAAGGATATGAACGGCAAACTTCTTATGCCAGGATTTTATAACTGTCACAACCATTGTCCGATGGTGCTTCTCCGAGGAGTCGGCAGCGATCTTCCGCTTAACGAGTGGCTTTTTAATAAGGTTTTTCCTATCGAGGATAAACTTACTGCGGATGAAATCTATGCAGGCACAAACCTCGCTTTACTTGAGATGCTCGCCTGCGGTACGGTAAGCTTTTCTGATATGTATTTCGAACCGCAGGTAACTGCAAAAGCCGTTGCCGAGGCAGGAATGAAAGCGAACCTCACCCGCCCCGTTCAGAGCTTTGATCCGAACGAAGATGCAAAAGATTCTTTCAGAATAGCTCAGTCAATCGAGCTTTACAACGAATGGAACAAGGCTGAAAACGACAGAATTCTCATCGACTTTTCAATTCACGCTGAGTATACCTGTACAGAAAAAATCGCACGTGCTTATTCAGAAGAGTGTAACAAGCGTGGCGGACTTATGCACATTCATCTTTCTGAAACAGTTAAAGAACACAACGAGTGCAAGGAAAAGTACGGCAAGACTCCGACAGAGTGGTTCAACGGCCTCGGAGCTTTTGATTCGAGAGCATTTGCGGCTCACTGTGTCACTCTTGAGGACAGCGATATGGAAATACTCCTTAGCAAGGGTGTCAATGTCGTCCACAATCCTTCGAGCAACATGAAGCTCGGAAGCGGTTTCGCAAGAGTGCAGAAAATGCTCGATACGGGACTGAATGTAGCTTTAGGTACAGACGGTGCGGCAAGTAACAACAACCTTGATATGATGGAAGAAATGCATCTCGCTTCAATCATTCACAACGGATATATGCAGGATGCTACCGTTATGGGCGCTGATACTGTTATAAAAATGGCTACTCTCAACGGTGCACTCCTTCAGGGCAGAGATGATTGCGGTGAGCTCAAGGTCGGCAATAAAGCGGATATCATTGCGATATCACTTGATGCCCCTCACCTCCGTCCCGTGATTGACGAAAAGGCTCTTGTCACCTATTCGGCTCAGAGCAGTGACATCTGTATGACTATGGTTGACGGTAAGGTACTCTACGAAAACGGTGATTATCTGACACTTGATAAAGAAAAGATTTATTACGATATAGAAAAAGCAGTAAAGAAATTATATTGAGGTGAACACAATGCAAAGAGCTGATAACGGACTTGCTTTTATGCTCCGATACGAAAATATCGCGTGGTACGAAGACGGAAAGGTACGTATCCTTGACCGACGTGTTTATCCGCGAAAAGTCGAATTCGTCATCTGCAACACTCATCAGGAGGTTACTCAGGCGATACGTGATATGGTAACGCAAAGTGCAGGACCGTATACTGCAGCGGCTATGGGTATGGCACTTGCAGCATACGAATGTAAGCATATGACTGAAGAAAAGCAGCTCGAATATCTTCTTGCTGCTTCAGATAATATTTCTCACGCAAGACCCACTACGGTTGCAAGAATGTCGCTGATTACGGGGGGTTGCCTTGAAGCAGCTAAAATCGCTTTGAAGAACGGTACTGACGTCAGCGAGGCTATCGTTGAGTATACCGTAAAGGCGAATAATCTCCGTTACGGAAAAGTCAACCTTATGGCAGAACACCTTGTAGATATGTTTCCTCAGAACGGCACCGTAATGACACAGTGCTTCGGAGAAACAATCGTCGGAATGATGCTCAAGGTTGCAAAAGAAAGAGAGAAAAATATCCGTATTTTCTGCCCCGAAACCCGTCCTTATTTTCAGGGTGCAAGACTCACAGCTACCGTCTGCAACGAAATGGGCTTTGATACAACAGTCATTACGGACAATATGCCCGCTTACGTTATGAAAAAAGAAAACGTTGACGTTTTCACCTCCGCAGCAGATGCTATCTGCCTTGACGGCCACGTTGTAAATAAAGTAGGAACTTATCAGATCGCTATAGCTGCAAAATATACGGGTATACCCTACTTTGTCACAGGTGCTCCCGATCACGGTCACCCCACGATCGACACAGTCAAAATTGAAATGCGTGATCCTGATTTTGTGCTTCAGGCTATGGGTGTCAAAACAGCGGCTGACGGACTCAAGGGTTACTACCCAGCTTTTGATATCACACCGCCCGAGCTCGTAAGCGGTGTCGTAACAGATACCGGAATTTACACTCCGTACGACCTTCACAGCTACTTCAAGGACGGCAATATGGGTGAATACGAAATGGTAATATGACACAAAAACGCTTCAGGGAATCTGGCCCCTGAAGCGTTTTATTCATTTTATAAGTCCTGAAACAAAAATCTCTAGACCTATGAAACTAAGTATCGAACCACCGAAGATTCCTGCCTTGCCCGCAAGCTTCGTTCCGAACTTTTTGCCGATTGCGATACCACCGAGGCAGATAACAAACGTTACTGCTGCAATAATCACCGCACATACGAGAGCCATTTTAAGATCATATTCCGCTATCGTGAATCCCACAGAAAGAGCATCGATTGAAGTTGCAACTCCCTGCACTAAAAGAGCAGTTATACCGACCTTTTTACAGACAGTTTCCTCATCTGAGCAGTCATTTCCTTTTATGCCCTCTATAAGCATTTTGCCGCCTATAAAAACAAGCAGAAAAAGTGCAATCCACGGTATGAATTTTTCAAAAGCCTTGAAATACTGTACCATCGTGTGAACACACACCCAGCCTATCATCGGCATAAGTGCCTGGAAGACTGCGAATATACCTGCTACTCCGCACATTTTCCCGCTTTTCATTTTAGATTCATTCAGACCGTTGGCAAGTGAAACGGAAAAAGCATCCATCGCAAGACCTACTCCCAGAAGTACACTATTGAAAAAGAACTTTAAATCAAATTCCATAAACATCCTCCAAAACGAGCTAATGAAAAGTATATCTTCGCAGCCTGATTTTGTCAACATTTTAGAATGAATAAAATCAAAATCCCTCTTGTCTGTTTCGGTATTTTGTTATATAATATTTACACTATAAATAAGGAGTTTTAATATGTTTATTACAGACGACATTAAATACATTGGTGTCAACGATCATTCGACAGATCTTTTTGAAGGTCAGTTTGATATACCTGACGGCATCGCTTACAATTCATACGTCATTATGGATGAAAAAATCGCTGTTACCGATACAGCAGATAAAAATTTCAGCGACGAGTGGTTTTCTAATCTTGAAAAAGTACTTAACGGTAAAGAACCTGATTATCTTATAGTTCATCACATGGAGCCTGATCACTCTGCAAATATTGATGCGTTTCTCAAAAAATATCCTTCATCTCAGGTTGTTGCTACAATGAAGGCTTTCAATATGATGGCTAATTTCTTCGGCAACGACTACTCTGACAGAAGACTCGTTGTAAATGAAGGTGACACACTTTGCCTTGGCAGTCACACTCTCACCTTTTACACCGCACCTATGGTACATTGGCCCGAAGTTATGGTCAGCTATGACTCAAAGGATAAGGTTGTATTCTCAGCGGACGGTTTCGGAAAGTTCGGTGCACTTGACGTCGAGCAGGATTGGGCTTGTGAGGCAAGAAGATACTACTTTGGCATCGTTGGCAAATACGGTGTTCAGGTACAGGCACTTCTCAAAAAACTTGCAACTCTTGATGTAGAAATCATCTGTCCGTTACACGGACCTGTTCTGAGCGAAAACCTCGGCTATTATATAAACCTTTATGATATCTGGTCTTCGTACGGTGTTGAGAGCGATGGCATTGTAATCGCTTACACATCCGTCTACGGTAACACAAAGGCAGCTGCCGAACTGCTCGCAGAAAAGCTTCAGGCTAAGGGTTGCCCGAAGGTGGTTCTTAACGACCTTGCACGTTGCGATATGCATGAGGCTATTGAAGATGCTTTCCGTTACGGAAAAATCGTTCTTGCTACAACAACTTATAACGGTGATATCTTCCCGTTTATGAAAGACTTCATCAACCATCTTACAGAAAGATTTTACCAAAACAGAACAGTAGCATTTGTCGAAAACGGTTCCTGGGGTCCTGTTGCCGCAAAGATGATGCGTAAAATGTTTGAAAATTCAAAGAATATAACATTTGCTGAAAATGTTGTCCAGATCAAATCTGCACTCAATGACACAAGTATCACTGCTATCGATGCTCTTTGTGATGAGCTTTTGAGCTGATCGGGTTATATTAATATCAAAAGAGTGGCTGATACCACTCTTTTTTGTTGATGACAAATTCGGGTTTGTCGAATTGTTCTGAATTTATTTTGTAGGGCGTGACGCTCGTCGACACGCCGTAAGATTCAGCAGAATATCGGCACGTCGTAAACGTCGTGCCCTACACACTCAACCGAAATCGGG
>JAGBFD010000173.1 GCA_017936645.1 Clostridia bacterium | reverse complement strand
ATTACTACTCAAAGTTAGCTTATGACGGATTCAAGTCAATCGGCAGGGATGATATCATTACTCTTACACGCTGTGCCTATCTTGGCAGTCAGAAGTTTGCTTCTCTTGTCTGGTCAGGAGATATACGTTCAAGTTTCGAGAGTCTTGCACATCAGGTCAGGGCAGGACTCAATATTGCGATGTGCGGAATACCTTGGTGGAATACTGATCTTGGCGGTTTTTACGGTGCCGACATTACAAGTGATTATTTTAAAGAGTTAATTATCCGTTGGTTCCAGTTCGGTCTTTTCAGTCCTGTTATGCGTCTGCACGGATCCAGAATACGTCATTTCGAACCTACCCCCGGCCTGAAAGAACCGAGCGGTGATCCGAATGAGCTCTGGAGCTTCGGCGAGGAAAATTTTGAAATACTCAAAAATATCGTGTTGATACGTGAGAGATTAAGACCGTATATTCATAATCAGATGGATACCGCAAGTGAAAAGGGTTATCCCGTGATGCGTCCTATGTTTTTTGAATATCCCGATGATGAAGTATGTTATACGCTCGACAGCCAGTATATGTTTGGTGATGACATCATTTTCGCACCGATCGTTGAACAGGGACAGACGCTTAAAACTGTCTATATTCCTGACGGTGAGTGGATCCTTACGAAAGATAAGAGTGTTTTTACTAAAGGAACTTATGAAATCAGTGCTGATATTGACGAGTTTATAGCTTTTGTTAAGTCAGGCTCTGATGTAATTGAATGTTTCTGAATTTATGTGAAATCATTAAAAATCCGTCATTTCAGGTCTCTAAAATGATGTTTCAGGTCTTTTTGTTGTTTTTTTATGATACTTTATATTATGATAAGGCTACAAAAAGCCGATGCTGAATCGGTAATTAATAAAGGGATGATTTTATGAAAAAAGCTATTAATAAGATTTTTGCGGTTTTTCTGTGCATTATGTGTCTGACTAATGTATGTGCACTCTTTTCTCATGCCGCAACTGTGGCAAGCGGTAAGTGCGGTGAAAATGTTTCGTGGACTCTTGACAGTTCAGGTACGCTTACTATCAGTGGTAAGGGTGATATGTGGGAGAGAGAAAAGTTTACAGGAAACTGGGATGTAAGTGAAGTAAAAAAAGTTATCATTAAATATGGAGTAACTTCTATTTGTAACGGTGCTTTTCAGAAAGCCGGATTACGTGAAGTAGTTCTCCCTGAGAGTTTAACGTCAATAGGAGCAATGGCTTTTTGGAATTGTGGCCTCACATCGGTTGCAATTCCCGAAACAGTTAAATATATCGGTGAGAGTGCTTTTGGAGCTTGTGCAGCTCTTCGGGAAATTGTCATTCCGTACAGCGTTACTGAAATGGGTGAAGGTGTTTTTGCTCATTGTTATTCCTTACAGAAAGCAAGTATTCGTGGACGTATCACTTTTCTTGATATTAATGTTTTTTACATGTGTAGCGAACTTAAAATTGTAGAATTGCCATCTACTCTGCGTTCAGTTGGCAGAAGAGCTTTCTCCGCCTGCGAAAACCTTACTGATGTTTATTATGAAGGTACGGAAGCTCAGTGGAAAAAGGTTGATGTTAATATAGTTGCTGGCAGTAACTCTGAATTAATAAATGCAACATGGCACTATAACCATGATTTCGACTACGAGCTTCCTTCGAGTCCTATATTCGATGCAAACGACGACCCACATCTCAATTCTGAGACCGGATTGACAGGAGGGGGACTTAATGCTGACGTACCGGACGTGGCGCTTCCTGGCAATCATCCGGTACAGAATGGCTACAACCGTGGTGAAGAAACATATAAGTTCAATAATTATATTGACTTCCATTTTGAAGGTTTTGACCTTAAGACCGGCCATTGCTTCGGTATGGCAGTCACAAGCTCGGCTTACTACACAAATCTTGTAAATATAAACGAGAGGATCGGTATCTCAGACAGCAGTAAGCTCTACGCTGAAGCTCAGGACGATCATGAGTTTTTAAAATTGGACACTAATACTCATACGGAGCCTATATGTTACTACCAGGACAGACAGGGTTCAAGCTTTAAAAAGTCAGTAGTTGCAGGCGGTTCATGGTGGCTTACAAAGCTTACTGAAAAAGTTGACCTTGAAAAAGACTGGAATGAAGTCACAGCGTACATTCAGGACGGAAGTCATAATGATAAGGGTGATCTTATACTCGTTTACAGAGGTGATGTCAGCGGTGAGCACGCTGTAAACTTCCTTCGTTGTGAGGGTCAGGGAGATGCAGCAAAGATTTATGTTTATGACAATAATTTCCCTGAAGATGATAACATTTATCTGTACAAGGAAAACGGAAAAGTTTACTGCAATTACTCTTCAGGCAGCCCTGAGAATATCAAATCAGTATCTTTGTGTGATATCGCAAAGTACCTTGAATCAGCAGACGGTTTCAGAATTTCTGATGTAGTTTATGCTGGAAAAGGCGATATTAAGGTTACATACGAAAAAGATGACGAAACAGTAGTGACTGAAGAATTTCCGATGATCGGCTGTAAGGATGAAATGGTACTGCATGAAATCGAAGAAAATGTTGAAAATGTAGTTATCACACCGCTGAAAGATGATGCTAAGTTTGTGTATATGGGAAATACATATACGGCTGATGCAGATGATACGGTTGAGCTCAGACTTGCAGAGTCAGATGAAGACGTTTCTGCAATGAAGATAGAAGGCAAAGAAAAGACCGTATCACTCAAAAAGAAAGCTTCAATGACTATAACACCGTCAGTTTATGTAACGGAAAAGTATACTGTCAGCTACACATCTTCTGATGCAAAGGTAGTAACGGTAGATGAGAAGGGTACAGTTACTGCAGCCCGTGCTGGAAAAGCAACCGTAACATGCACGGTAAAGGATGAAAACGGGAATGTTCTCGTTACGGATGTGTACGAGATTACGGTTACGGGTTCATCATTAGTATGGATTATAGTAATTGTTATAGCAGCTGTCATAGTAGTGACAGCGGGAACTGTTACTGTGATAATAATAGTAAAACGAAAGAAGAAAGGATGATTAGGTATGAAAAAGATTTTAGCGGCAGGTGCAGCAATGGTAGTAATGTGTGCACTTCTTACAGTAGCATCATCTGCAGAAACATTAGAAGCGACAGGTGAACCGGGATTCTTTGACTCAATTGTAGAATTTTTTGAAAGATTCTTTGATATGTTCGCAGATATTGGCTCACCGTTCAGAATTTTCAAAACCTGGCTTGAAAGTATTTTCAGATAACAGATGATAAAAAACAGCAGGACGTGTTTTGACAACGTTCCTGCTGTTTTTATAAAGTAATTTCGGATACCTGAAATGACATTTCGGGCAATTCTGACTCTTATTTATTATTTAAGTGATATAATTTAATCAAATCAAAGTCCTGAGTCAAGTCAGGCAGAAAGAAGGTAATAAGATGATCAGAATTGAAAACGAATTAACAGTTTTACGAGCGAAAATAAGTGAGGTGGATCATAATGAAAAATAAACTTTTGAAAGTAATTGCATCATTGCTTGTGATCAGCACCGTTTTGAGTGTGACAGCCTTTGCTCAGGAAGGCGGTTATGACGGTGCACAGCCTGAGAATACAGCTGTCTCGACAAAAAATGAAGGTATGACAGACACAGAATTGCCTGCAGATCCTGATAACCCTGACACACCTAATAACCCGGATACACCCGATGACCCGGATACACCCGATAATCCCGATAATCCCGATAACCCGGATAATCCCGATAACCCGGATATACCTGAAGAAAAGCCTACCTTCGATGACCTTCCGGGTGATTATGTAGTAGGACGAATGTATATCTGTACACAGATAGTTGCACTCGGACATTCGTGGATTTATATTGAAAGTACATTTGACGGAGAGATGACGGTAGGATGCTATCAGGTTAAGCCGTATGGAAGTGTTTCGATCGGTGCATTCCTTATGAGCCGATCCGATGGAGGCGGAGTCTACTATAACGTTGAACGCTACTGTGCAAACGAATACGGTCTCAGAAGTCAGCATTGGCTCGGTATGGATATTACGAAAGATCAGCTTATCAGAGTGAGCAGCGAAATCCGTAACTGGAACTATTGGGGACTTTATCTTAACTGTACTTTTTTTGCATCAAAGATATGGAACAGTGTGTCTGATGAGTTCATTATGCCAATGGTGTTTCCGGTATTCATAAAGCTTCAGACGATGACTAAAGGCGGCAATTCTGATGTCGTTATGCAGGATGTCGAACGGGAAGACTGCTACAAGCAAAGAAAATCAGGCGATAGAGCTTACCTTGAAGTCGTAAAGGATGGCACTCTTGATTCGAGGCTTACATAAAGGGAAAGTATATTTTAAAGCGTGGCAGATTTTCTGTCACGTTTATTTTTTGTCTGAATTATCATTTCAGACCTATAAAACACCATTTCAGAGCGTCGCACGGTATCTAAGATGTTTTTCGGCTATACTTTAGTCAGCACCAAGGAAAACGGTGCAGAAAGGATGATTAGAATGAAGAAAAAATTACAAAAAGGAATCGCTTTTATTTTAGCGATGTTATGTATGACAAGTTTTCCGATACTTGCTTCAGCACAAGAAAATTCTCTCAGCGGTTACTGCGGTGAGTCGGTACAATGGGAATTTATTGAAGAAACAGGTGAGCTTATTATAAGTGGCACAGGTGAGATGGATGACTATCATAATAGTACTCCGCCGTGGCAGAGCTTAAGGCTGCAAATACAGTCTGTAACCATTTGTGATGGGGTTACAAGTATTGGCAACTCAGCATTCAAAGATTGTTACAACCTAGAAAAAGCAACAATTCCTGATGGTGTGATAAGCATTGGCACTTATGCTTTTAAAAATTGTGCCATTACTTATGTCAAAATACCGGAAGGTGTTACAACTATTTATGAAAACGCTTTTGTAGGTTGTCGTCTTTTGGAAGAAATAATCTTCCCGGAAAGTATACAACGTATAGATCGAATTAATTTTGATCAGGCGGGTGACAGATTTAATACAGTCTGGTGCTTTCCTTTTAGCCGAGATGAATTTTTAAACCGAGACTTAGGATATGAACCGTATTTGACTGCATACGATTACGGTGCAATATCAGGGTCAGTTGAAAGCCATGGAACCGGTGAGTGTGGCTCTTGGGAATTTGATCCTGAAAGCAAAACGCTTACAATGAGAGGTCACAACGGTGTTTTGTATTTAAACAGATATCAAAACGGAAACAGATCGCTTCAAGGATTGCGACATGATGTTGAAAAAGTTGTCATTGAAGGAGAAGTGCGCAATTTCTTGGTTAGTTTCAAAGGTTTTACCGCTATCGAAAGCATAGATTTATCGGCATTACCGGGGACAATAATTGAACCGATGTCGTTTTCGGGTTGCACAAATCTCAAAGAAGTAAAACTTCCTGCAAAATTAGAATGTCTTACCGGTAATCTTTTTGAAAACTGTACGTCGCTTAAACAAATTAATATTCCAGAAAGTGCAAGGATTTTGAATAAAGAAATTTTCAAGGGGTGTACTGCACTTGAAAACATCACTATTCCGGAAAAAGTTACAATTATAAGAGCAGGCTGTTTTTCAGGTTGCACATCGCTTAAAAGTATTACTATACCTGAAGGCGTGACGAGCATAGATGACTATACATTTTTAGATTGCACATCACTTAAAAACGTCACTATACCGGATAGCGTCACATCAATAGGCAACAGAGCTTTTAAGAATTGTATTTCACTCGAAACGATAAAATTAACCAAAGGCATAACTGAATTATCAACAGAAATCTTTTCCGGTTGCACTTCGCTTAAAACCGTTGAAATTCCTGACGGTGTAACGTCAATACAGTCAGGCGCTTTTAAGGACTGCACATCACTTGAAAAAATGGAAGTTCCTGACAGCGTACTGAGCATAGGCGACAAAGCATTTTATGGTTGTTTGGCACTTGATGAGATTAAATTGTCTAAAAATACTGAAAAAATATGTAGTAAAGCATTTGAAAAGTGTAAAAGTCTGAAAACGATTTATATTCCTTTAAGCGTTAAATACATTGGAGAGTCGATTTTCTATGACTCATCAGAGAAAGTAGTTTACTATGAAGGGTCAGCTGAACAGTGGTCAGAAATAGAGTTCCATCAATATAGCGATGTATTTAGCTGGGATATAATCTATCTTAATGACGTTCCTGAAGAACCTGATGTTCCCGAAGAACCTGATGTTCCTGAAGAACCTGATGTTCCCGTAGAGCCCGATGTTCCCGTAGAGCCCGATGTTCCCGAAACACCGAAAGAACCTGCTGGAGAGATCTTCTTTGAAAAGATTGCGGAGTTCTTCAAGTCTATTGTGGAATGGATAACAAATCTTTTTAAGTTCTGATATTATAATAATCAGCACAAAATCATTTTAATTTACAGCCAACTGATCATCCCAAATAAAGAAAATGCGGTTAAGCTTCGGCTTGCCGCGTTTTCCTTATATCTAAGTTGTTTACTTCAAAAAATAAGAGCTCCCGTCAGAGAGCTCATTGTCTATTCAGAAAAGCAATGCGACTTTGATAGAAAATACTGTATCGGTACAGGAAAGAGTCACAACTCCATTGTTTTTCTGTACGGTACGTTTGATATTTCCTATGCCGAGACCATGATTTACTGAGTCGTTTTTTGTGGTTCTGATAGTGTTATTCTTGATTTCAACCTTTTTCTTTACTGGGTTTGATATCGTTATCGTGCAGCCCTTGTCGTTCAGAATTGATGTAATCGTTATTTCGCATGGCGAGATATCTTTACAGGCCCTTATTGCGTTATCGAGTGAATTTGCAAGGATTGTGCACAGGTCGCTGTTACTGATCTGACGGGAGGGGATTGAACCTGCGAATCTGATGCTGATGTTGCTTTCAGCAGCTTCAGCTGCTTTGTGTGAGATGAGAGCATCGGCAAAGTAATTGCCCGTAGCATATTTGTTCTCAGTTTCTTTGATGTCGAGTGAAAGCTTTTCCAAATGTTCTTTAGCCTCATCATATTTTCCGTCTTCAAGCAGAATGTTAAGCATATACAGATTGTTTTTTATGTCATGTCTGAAACGTCGTATGTCCTGATTCTTTTCTGCAAGTTCCTCATAGTGTGCCAGCTGGCGGTCAAGCTGTTCAAGCGAGTCCCTTTCTTTAAGAGAAGCATTGATATATTTGAAAATGATGTACGAAAGACATATGACTGTAAGCCCTGATGCAACGACCAGCAAAGCCTGAGCGAGTTCTACGAAAGATGTATCAGTTCTTGAAAATTCAAGTACGTATTGTGTAGCAAAAGCCGCTGCAACTATTACAAAGTAAAAGAAGGTGGGGATTCTCTCGAAAAACTCTTTTGGTACAATAAAGTTTCGCTTATAGTAGATTAGACAGAAAATTACCAGAAGCAGAACTATTACACCACAGTAAATTGCATTCTCTATTGAAAAATTTATTATTTTGGCTGTAGTATAAATGATTGACACTACAATGTCGAGAATTACATTAATAATAAATCCGCAAAGAAAGAAGATTTTTTTCTTTGTAGGTTTAAGTATAAAATAGGGATAGACAGCAAAACAGAAGACAGATGCATAGTCTACATACATCAGTCGGTCAGCAGGATTATCGACAAGAAAGTACGGTAAGATGGTCATTGCAAGCAATCCGACTGAAAAAATAATTGTTGCAATTTTTTTAATCTTTATCTCATATCCTATCAGTTTGTTAAGAATAAAAAGAACAAGTGTGATGCCGAGTATGTCTTTAGACAGAAAGGATATACATTCAACTATCATTCCGCATCACCTCTGATTAAGTTCAATGTAGCTGTTAAGAAGGTCGTTGTAATTCTTCTTGCTGATGGTAACTGTCTCTCCGTTTTCCATCACTACGCCTTTTGTGCTCAGTTGTTTGATTTTTCTTATGTTAATGAGATATGTGCGGTGAGTTCTGAAAAATCCGTAATCACGCAGCTCATCTTCGAAATCCGATATGCTTTTGTGACAGGTTAACTCCATGGTATCTGTATAAACAGTGATATTTTTATGAAAAGCTTCAAAGAATATTATACTGTCGATGTCAATGAAATGGGTATCGTTTCCGACCCTGATGCTTAATCGTCCGGATTTTTTCTTTGATCCGAAATAGGCATCAAGAGCATTGAAGAGTGTAGATTTTTCTATCGGTTTACATATAAAGCGGACAAAGTCAACATTCTGTGCAGTATGTATAAGATCGTTATATGATGTCATAAAGATGATTCCTTTAAGTTCACCGCCGACCTCACGTATGATCTGTGCAAACTGCATACCTGTCATTAAGTCAGAGTCTTCGGGATTTATCAGATCATCATTCATATTGTGGTCAAGTAAAAATAAATCATAATCTTTAATTTTTTCGCTCAGACTTTCATAAGAGCTGAAAGTGTCGTAAGTAGCATCGTAATTCCGTTCATACAGATAGTCTTCTATCATAGATGCAACCTTGTCAACGATAATTTTTTCGTTGTCACATATTGCGATTTTCATAAAATCACCTGTTAAGTATTATTCTGAAACACATTTTAGCACTTTTGATTCTAAAATACAACAGAAATATAAAGAGAAAATAGAGTGTAATTTGATTTGTTTATTTACTTTTTCATCATCTTATGATATAATTCTAAGTTGTGGAAACATAATATCAGGTTTGTACATTTTCAAATCTGGAGAATATTAATTTGGGGGATGAAATGTATGTATGATGTCGCCATTATTGGTGCAGGCGTTGTCGGAGGCTTGGTAGCCCGCACACTGTCGAAGTACAAGCTGAAGATTTGCATTCTTGAAAGTCAGAATGACGTTGCGATGGGAGCAACGAAGGCTAATTCGGCGATTGTTCACGGCGGATTTGATGCAAAAGAAGGCAGCCTGAAGGCTCTTCTTAATGTACGCGGCTGTAAGATGATGGAATCGGTTTGTAATGAACTTGGCGTCAGCTATAAAAATAACGGCTCTTTGGTCGTAGGATTTAATGACGAGGACAGAGCTGTGCTCAACGAGCTTCTTAACAGAGGCATTACAAACGGTGTTGAAAGATTACAGATTCTTGAAAAAGAAGAACTCAGAGAGTTGGAACCCAACCTTTCAGATGATGTAGTCTGTGCTTTGTATGCACCTACTGCCGGTATTGTTTGTCCTTATACACTCGCCATCTCAGCTGTAGGAAATGCTATGGATAACGGTGCTGAGTTAAAGTGCAATTTTGAAGTAATCAGTATAGCAGAAACAGATAACGGATATAAATTATCATCAGCAGATGAGAGTGTTGATGCCCGTTTCGTGGTTAACTGTGCAGGTATATATTCAGATAAGGTAGCAAGAATGATTGGTGACGATTCTTTCGATGTACATCCGAGAAGAGGCGAATATATTCTTCTTGATAAAGAGTGCGGTGATACCGTTTCATGCACAATCTTCAGAACTCCTTCTAAGATGGGAAAGGGCATTCTTGTAACTCCGACGGTACACGGAAACTTGCTTCTGGGTCCCACATCTGTTGACATCGAGGACAAGTCTGACAAGGATACTACACAGGAAGGCTTTGACAGCATTCTCAGAAATACTCATGAAACCGTAAGTGCGGTACCCCTCCAGAAAACAATTACATCCTTCTGTGGTTTACGCTCTGTCGGAAGCACAGGCGACTTTATAATCAATTCACCTAAAAAAGGATTTATCAATGCAGCAGGAATCGAGTCTCCCGGCCTTACAGCTTCACCGGCTATTGCAGAATATATCGAAGATATGCTGAAGGACAGCGGTCTTGAAATGATTTCTGATCCTGATTATAACCCGATCAGAAAGTCATATCACGCTTTCTCAGAAGCTTCTGATGAACAGAAAAACGAAATGATAAAAGAAAATCCGTCTTACGGTAAGATCATATGCAGATGTGAAGGCGTTACAGAGGGTGAGATTTTAGATGCAATCCGACGCAACCCTAAGCCGCGTGACCTTGACGGTGTAAAGCGTAGAACACGTGCTCAGATGGGACGTTGTCAGGGCGGCTTCTGCGGACCGTACATTACTGAGCTTCTTGCAAAAGAATTAAATATTCCTTATGAGGATGTAACAAAGTTTGGCGGTAAATCAGTAGTTAACATTGGAAAGACAAAAGGGGGTCAGGCATAATGAGAGATTTAGTAATTATCGGTGGCGGCCCTGCCGGAATGAGTGCTGCGATTGCGGCTTATGAAAACGGAATCACAGACGTACTTATCCTTGAACGTGATGAAAATCTCGGCGGTATTTTACAGCAGTGTATACACAACGGTTTTGGTCTTCACAAATTCGGCGAAGAGCTTACAGGTCCTGAATATGCCTGGAGATATGAAGAGAAAGTCAGAGCACTTGGAATCGAGTGTAAACTGAACACAATGGTGCTTGACGTTTCAAATGATAAAGTTATCACAGCTACGAATGCTCAGGACGGTATATTTCAGATACAGGCTAAGGCTGTTATTCTTGCAATGGGATGCCGTGAACGCTCTAAAGGTGCTCTGAATATTGCAGGCAGCCGTCCGGCGGGTATCTACAGCGCAGGTACTGCTCAAAAGTTTGTTAATATGAAGGGTTACCTTCCGGGAAAAAATGTCGTTATCTTAGGTAGCGGTGATATCGGGCTTATTATGGCAAGAAGAATGACTCTTGAGGGTGCAAAGGTTCATGCTGTATGTGAGTTAATGCCGTATTCGGGTGGTCTTGCAAGAAATATTGAGCAGTGTCTGAACGATTTTAATATTCCTCTTAAGCTTAGCCATACCATCGTTAAAATCCACGGAAAAGACAGAGTAGAGGGTGTAACGATCGCAAAGGTCGACGAAAGAAGAAAGCCGATCGCAGAAAGCGAAGAATACATACCGTGTGATACTATTCTTTTCTCTGTCGGTCTTATCCCTGAAAATGAACTTTCAAAATCTGCTAAAGTCGATCTTTCAGCTATCACAAACGGTGCTGTTGTAGATCAGGACAGACAGACATCAGTTGAAGGTATCTTCTCTTGCGGTAATGTTCTTCACGTTCACGATCTCGTTGACTACGTTTCTGAAGAAGCAGAGATAGCAGGTAAAGCAGCGGTGGAATATATCAACGGTAATAAGGACAAAAACATTCTTATTCCTATAAAAACAGACGGAAAAGTTCGTTATACCGTTCCTCAGACGATAACAAAGGAAAAGGATGTAGCTGTTTACTTCCGAGTTTCTGATATTTATAAAAATGTCAAAGTCAATGTAAGTGACGGCAATGAAGTTCTTTTCTCAAAGAAGAGGGTAAAAGTAGCACCCGGTGAGATGGAGTCTGTTACCCTTAAGAAAGAAGTATTTGCAAAAGCTAAAGAGTTATATTTTTCTTTGGAGGAGATGTAATATGGAAAGAAAACTTACTTGTATTATATGTCCGCTTGGCTGTGAACTTACTGTTCAGACGGAAGGAAAAAATGTAGTTGACGTTAAGGGTAACACTTGTCCCAGAGGTAAGGTCTACGCTGAAAATGAGTGCACAAACCCCCAGAGAACAATTACTTCAACTGTAAGATGCAGCGATGGCGGTCTTGTCTCAGTTAAGACGGACAAGCCCATTCCTAAGGAAAAAATGCTTGAATGTATGGCGGTAATCAATGAAACGGTTGCTGAACTTCCAATCTCAATCGGCGATGTTATAGTTGACGATGTTTTTGGAAGCAAGATCGTTGCAACACAGAATAAAGCATAAAATATGGCGGAGTGATTATATTCACTCCGCTTTTTTTCTGTTTAGCCGTATGATACGAAAAGTGTCGCATACGATACGGTTGTTTTCTTTTAATTTGATATACTTTCTGTTACATTTATTGTATTATAATAAAGAAAGGATATTATTTATGATAACGTACGGTAAAAAACTTTTGGCTTGTGGGGTAGTGCTTGTTATTGTGTTTGGAATATGGACCTGTCTCATACAATTGATTGATGTGAGAAATGTAGGGGTGAACGGAACAAGTATAGGCTTTGCCAGACTGAATATGTGGTTTCACTCTGAGACAGGGGTAAATATTACGCTTTATAAAATAACGGACTGGTTAGGTTTAGTTCCTGTGTTTTTATGTATATTATTCGCATTATTGGGTATTGTTCAGATGATCCGAAGAAAGAATTTGTTCAAGGTTGATGCAGACATCATATTTTTAGGTATATATTATGTTTTAGTGATAGCAGGATACTTGATTTTCGAGATGTTTCCCATTAATTACAGGCCAATACTTATAGATGGTTTTATGGAAGTGTCTTATCCTTCATCCACAACTTTGTTGGTTTTAACTGTTATGCCTACACTTAATTTTCAGATAAACAGACGGGTTAAGAATAAAACTATATGTGAAATTGTCTGCATTTTTACTGTTTTGTTTTCTGCTTTTATGGTGATCGGACGACTTATATCAGGAGTACATTGGCTTACGGATATAGTAGGTTCGTGCTTTTTCAGTGCAGGTTTATTCTATATTTATAAGGCGGTTGTGATATTATGGAATTCAGAGAAAAGCTTCAGCAATTAAGGAAAGACAGAGGACTCACGCAGGAGGAGCTGGCTGAACTATTGTATGTTTCAAGGACTGCTGTCTCTAAATGGGAATCAGGCAGAGGGTACCCTAACATCGATTCGTTAAAAGAAATATCGAAGCTTTTTTCTGTAACGATTGATGAACTGCTTTCGGGAGAAAGGCTGCTTTCTATTGCTGAAGAAGATAAAAAATCCGGCATGAAAAACCTTTGCAGTTTACTGTTCGGTATTGTTGATTTGTTCTCGTTAATGCTTGTTGTTTTACCGTTATATCCTGATAAGACAGCAGACTTTGTTTATTCAGTTACTTTGTTTAATTATACTCAATGTACGAAGCTGAATTTAATTATTTTATGGTCAATATGTGTTTTGCTTGTGGCTATCGGAATTATCAATGTTATACTGTCTGCTAATAAAAGTGTAAGAGGAACTAATATAGTTTTGATTGCATCGATAGCAATAAACTCGTTTGCGATTGTATTTCTTGCTTTATCAGCAGAAACGTATGCTGTGGTAGTTGCATTTTCTTTACTTTTTATCAAAGGGATAATTTTTTTAAAAGATAAGTCTTGCAACTAAGTAGTTTTATCTGATTTCTTATAATTTGTAATGCTAAACGGTTACCTAAGAGTATCAGCTCTGAAGTAACCGTTTGAATTTTTGATATAAAAACTGACTTAAAAATATGATATCAATTATTTTTTCTCAGAGGATATTTTTGTTGAAACTCATTGTATATTATGATAAAATAATATGTAACTATACTTGTAGTTTGCTTCAGGTATTTATAAAGGGTTTATAAAAAAGGGGAGAGTAATATGTCAGGAAACGGTTTACAGGATTTTGAGTATACTCAGGCGGCATGGGAGTCTATGTATGATGCTGTCGATGATTCTGTTTTCTTTGATAAAGATGCAGAATTGATATACGAGTCGCTTCAGAATAAGATGAAATTCATTTCTTTCGGTGATTATCTTAAAAGATATCTGTACCTGAAAGCAGGGTTGACGGTTCCGTTTTCAGACGTCACAGTTAAAGATTATCAGCTTATAATCAAGTCTGAATTTGAAAAAAATCAGACTCCGCAGTCTTTTGTTCCGACTACTGCGAAACTCAGTGCATTGTCTAAAAACTGGCTTACTCAGAATACGGTTAAAAGAATAGTTGTATTTTTGCTCGGTTTTGGTCTTGATATGAGCGTTACAGATGTTAATCAGTTCCTTACCAAGGCTCTCAGAGAGCATGAAATAAATCCTAAGAATCCGTTTGAAGTAATCTGTTGGTACTGCTATAAAAACAAGTACGGTTTTCAGAAATTCCGTCAGCTCTGGGATACCTACAGAATTGCTCAGGCGAATGCTCTTGACAGTGGGTTGACTTATTCTGAATATGCTTTTGGTGAACGCACTATAAGTGTCAGAGACAGTATGTATACAATTGAAGATGACAATGTTCTTATAGAATATCTTCTGAAATTCAAAACATCTGATAACCGTTCACGTCTTAGTGTTACGTCGCGTTACTACTTTCAACGAATGTACGATGAAGCACGCGGTCTTATAGCTGATCTGTACAATGCAAACGAAGAGGAGAATCACAGAAGAGCATACTACGAGTACAAAGACAGACTCAGCCGTAACGACAGACTGTATGATTACGAGAAGATAGAAAGACTCAAAAAGTTTAATGAGTCAAAAAAGGTATATACACGGTATGATATAAGTGAAAGTGATATCGAACAGATTATCTGTGCTGCTATACCTAAGGACAGACACGGTAATCTCACACCGAGTAAAGCTTCAAAACTTAATGAGCAGTTTGCAGGTAAAAGATTCAGCAGACAGCGAATCAGCGAAATTCTTTCAGGTTCTTCTGAAGTGAACAGAGTTGACTTAATTACATTAAATTTCTTTATATTTTCACAGAGGGCTTCTGAGTATTCGAATGCTACACGCAGATATTCTGAGTTCCTGAAATCGACAAATGAAATATTGGAAAAGTGCTTTATGGGAACTCTCTATGTTCAGAATCCGTATGAGTGTTTTTTGCTTATGTGTATTTTGTCTGTTGATCCGCTCGCAACTTTTGCCAATGTGTGGGAACTTTCGTATGAAAAATAAAATTTAAAGGTGATAAATTGGATGAAAAAAAGTAGCATATCTTCGCTTATTCCAATTGGGGTTTTTGTCGTATTTTATCTCACTCTTGGTATAATATTTGAGTATGTGATGAAAATACCGATGGGTTTTTACAACGTTCCGGTTGTAGTAGCTTTTTTAGTAGCTTTGCTTGTTGCGGTGCTTCAGACGAAAGGTGTCAAGCTTGATGAAAAGTTTGCGATAATGGGCAACGGCATAGGTGACAAAAATATAATCACAATGCTGCTTATCTTTCTTCTTGCAGGTGTATTCGTCGGTGTTGCCGGCAGAGATTCTGCTGAAAGTGTTGCTTATTTCATGCTGTCAGTTACGCCTCCAAGATTGGCTGTAGCGGTTTTGTTTATCATCAGTTGCTTTGTATCTACAGCTATGGGTACGTCTGTCGGAACGATTACGCTGATTATACCTATTGCTGTATCGATATCTGAAGGTTCAGGCTTTTCACTTCCACTTTGTGTCGGTACTGTAGTAGGAGGTGCGATGTTCGGGGACAACCTTTCATTTATCTCTGATACAACGATCGCTGCTTGTAACGGTCAGGGCTGCAAAATGAAAGATAAGTTCCGTACAAATCTTGCGATAGTGGTCCCGGCAGCATTGATTACACTTGCAATAATACTCGTGTTATCTTTTAAAACCGAAATAGCGGATAGAACAATCAAGGAATACGATCTATTGAAGATATTGCCGTATGTATTAGTCCTTATCAGCGGTGTCATAGGTATTAATGTTTTTATTACGCTTTTGATTGGAATAGTTACAGGAAGCATCATAATGCTTGCTACCGGTTCGGCAGGATTTCCGGATTTGATTTCTGCTATGGGCAGCGGTGCTTCAGGTATGTTTGAAACATCTATGGTTGCAATTCTTGTTTCAGCTCTTTGTGCCCTGATCAGATATAATGGTGGTTTTGATGCACTTCTTAACGGTATACGGCGTGTGTTCAGGGGGAAGAAAAGCGGTCAGCTTGGTATCGGTCTTCTTGTCGGCCTTATGGATGTTGCAACTGCCAACAATACCGTTGCGATAGTTATGGCAAATCCTATTGCTTCTGAAATGGCTGAAGATTTCGGCATATCACCTCGAAAAACAGCATCATTATTAGATACTTTTTCTTGTATAACTCAAGGCTTTCTTCCGTATGGTGCGCAGATTCTTGTTGCACTGTCGGTTGTTACGACTCTCGGTTATGACTTGTCAGCTTTTGAGGTTATTAAAAATTTGTTTTATCCGATGCTGCTACTTATAAGTTCTTTGATTTTTATTTTCTTTATTCCTGAGAAAAAGATCACTAACGAAGCTGTTATTTCTGAGTAATACTTGTATTGCATTTTTGGTGTTTTTATGTTATTTTAGTTAAAAAGACGAAGGTAGGGTTTTTTATGAAAAATATAAACTGTGCGATTTACGGTGCCGGTTCGCTCGGAACTGTATTAGGTGCTTATATTACAAAAAACGGCGGTAAAATTGATCTTATCAACAGAAACAAAGCTCACGTTGCGGCTCTTAATGAAAAAGGTGCGATAATCAAAGGAACTGTTAATATGACTGTGCCGGTTACAGCAATAACTCCCGATCAGATGAGCAAAAAATATGATGTGATTTTCCTTATGACCAAACAGCTTTTCAATAAAGAGGTTGTTACAATGCTAAAGGATTATCTTACTGAAAAAGGTGTCATTGTTACCTTACAGAACGGTATTCCGGAGCCGGGTATCGCTGAGATTGTGGGTGCTGAGCATACAATGGGTTGTACTGTGGAATGGGGCGCGGCACTTACTGAACCCGGAGTTTGTACTCTCACAAGTGATGCAGAGAGCCTTTCTTTCCATATGGGTAAGATGGATGGGATTTCAGATGACCAGTTTAATACGGTCAAGGAAATTCTTGAATTGATGTGTCCTGTTCATGAGGAGACAAATCTTATCGGTGCGCGTTGGTCCAAGCTTTTGATTAACGCTACTTTCTCAGGTCTCGGCACAGTTGTAGGTGGTGTTTTCGGTGATGTGTCTGAAAATAAAGATGCAAGAAAAGTTGCAGTACGCTGTATGAAGGAATGTATAGATGTAGGCCATGCTGCAGGCGCAGTATTTGCTCCCGTGCAGGGTAAAGATATAACCAAACTCTTCTATTATACCAATCCGATAAAACGTGCTGTTGCCACTTTCCTTGTACCGATAGCTATGAAAAAACACCGTCTTATCGAACCCTCAATGCTTCAGGATCTTAAAAACGGAAAGCCTTGTGAGGTCGATGCTATCAACGGGGTAGTATGTGAATGGGGCAGAAAGTGCGGTATTCCCACACCTATCAATGACAGAATTGTAGAAGTTATCAAAAAGGAACAGTCCGGCGAATTGAAGCTTGACGCATCAAATATCCGTT
>JAGBFD010000172.1 GCA_017936645.1 Clostridia bacterium | reverse complement strand
ATGTGAATATCAGCGTTTCTGTGAGCGTTGCCGATTTCATCATCGTAGATTTCTGAAAGCCAGTAGTTGGCTGTAACAGCACCTGAGTTTGAAAGAATCAAACCGCCGACTGAGTAAGTAACTGTGGAGTTCTCCTTAACACGCCAGTCGTTGATTTTAAGATAGTTGTCAATGATTGCTTTATAGTCAACCATTGTTGCGTTGATGTTACGGATCTTTTCTCTCTGACGACGGTAGATAATGTATGCCTTTGCAACGTCATCATAACCTGCCTTGATGAGAACAGACTCAACGCTGTCCTGAATGTTTTCAACAGTGATCTGACCGTCCTTGATCTTCGGTTCAAACTCTGCTGTAACTTTTAATGCGATAAGGTCAATAATATCGGGATGTGAATACTTTTCGCATGCTTCAAATGCCTGGGAGATCGCAGTGCTGATTTTTGAGATGTCAAATGCTACGGTTTTTCCGTCTCTTTTAAGTACAGTATACATGTTTTTCTCCTTTTCCTAATATTTTGTTTCTTTTTTCGAGAGCGACACGATTATAACATAGATGTTGTAACCGTGTCAACAGACAAACACAATATATTGATAAATTTGTGCTATTTTACGCCTCTGAGTACTGTATTCGGTACAATTTCTTGTGCTTTTGTGCAAATTTCCACCATTTCTTGTGGTCTGTAAGCACTCAAACCACTACCTATAAGGTTTCCTGAGTCAACAAAACCCTGTAAAAAGTATCTTTTTGCACCCTTGATCCACTCAGTAATCGCAACGATATCTTCTGCTGTGTGAAATTCCTTTACGACAGTTGTACGAAATTCATAGTCTACGGCATCACTCATAAGAAATCGGATACTCTCATCAACCTTGCTGATGTCATAATCATCGATATCGACGGTAATGGGGTACTTGTCTTTTGAATTTTTGATATCCATGGCGACGTAGTCTATGAGACCCTCAGAGACAAGCTCTCTGAGCTTTTCGGGATAGCTTCCGTTGGTGTCGAGCTTGACAGGCATTCCCGTAGCCTTCACTTTTCTGAGAAACTCCGCTATATCCTTCTGAAGCAGAGGTTCACCGCCCGTTATACACACACCGTCGATGATACCTTTCCTTTTATGAAGGTATGCAATTATCTCATCCTCGTCAAAGGTATTCTCGTTGTCGATTTCCGTGACGAGAAGAGCATTGTGACAGAACGGACATCTGAAGTTGCAACCGCCCGTGAAAACGGTGCAGGCAACCTTGCCCGGGAAGTCAAGCATTGTCATTTTTTGAAAGCCGCAGATTTTCATATCGTTACTCCTTTTTAATCGCGTACTTTTATATTATAGCAGAAGTAAGCGTTGTTGCATATTGGTATCTTGCTTGAAAAAAAGAGTCTTTTTTTTAGTTTTTTCTATACGTCAAAAATTTTAAACAAAAAAACAGCTTTTATTTTGGCAGGGTTAGACATTTGTTAAAGTTGACAGTAATTTTCTGATGTGTTAACATTAAATGGAATATAAGTGTTTATAAAACACAAAAAATTAAAGGAGCGATTGTATATGAAAAAATTACTTTCAGCAGTTCTCGCTGTTGTAATGGCCGCACTTGTTATGGTGCCGGGCTTTGCAGCTGCAGACAGATGTCCCTGCGGTGAGACCCCGACAGTTTATGTTGCGGCTCTCGGTAGTGGTAGTGTTATCCTTGATGAAGGTACTGAAAATGAGCGAACTCTTTTCAGACCCGAAACAGGCGATATACTTGAAATCCTTCTTCCTGTTGTACCTGCAGCAGGAGAGCTTATCGTAACAAAGGATTACGACAAATTCGGTGATGTGCTTATCGGCTGCGTAAACGAAGCTTTCGGTATGCTTGCACTTGACGGCAACGGAAACTCTGACCCCAGAGTAACAAGTGAAGAGTTCCACCCCGAAACTGCAGACCACGGCGGAGAACATTCTTATTATTTCGGATACGACTTCCGTATGGATCCTGTTGAAAATGCAGAAAAGCTTCATACATATCTTGAAGAAGTTGAAGAAATCACAGGTCACGAAAATGTACAGATCCGTGCATCAAGCATGGGCGGTGTCGTTATGTTGGCATATATCCGTCTTTACGGCACATCAGATATCGAAACAATCATCTTCCAGAACTGCCCGCTTCTCGGCACAGCAGTTGCAGGTGAGCTTTTTAACGGCAAGTTTGAAATCAACAAGGATGCACTTGTAAGATATGCTGAATGTGCGCTTCCGGCTATTGAAATCGACTTCGTAAGCGGTCTTCTTTATGCTCTGTGCGAAGCTTTTGATGCAGCAGGTATTTTTGAAGCTCTCCTTGGCATGGTTGACGGTATTATCGTAAATCTCAAGGACAGAGTTTTTGACGAATGTCTTATTCCTATTTTCGGCACTCTTCCCGGTATCTGGAGCTTTGTTCCCGATGAGTACTACGAAAGCGGCAAGGAGTTTATGAAGCTTGACCCTGCGACACAGGCAGGTCTTATCGCAAAGCTTGACTTCTACCACTATGAAGTACAGTGCAAGGCTGAAGAGCTTCTTCGCGGTGCTCAGGCAGACGGCACAAACATCTACATCGTAGCAGGCTACAATATGCAGAGAACACCGCTTGTTACAGCTTATATGGAAACATCTGACGGTACAGTTGATACAAAATACGCTTCATGCGGAGCAACCTGTGCACCGATAGGTTCACAGCTTCCCGAAGACTACACACAGGCACGTTTCAATGATATCGATTACATCTCACCTGACAGAATGATTGACGCATCAACATGTATGCTTCCTGAATGCACATGGTTTGTAAAAGATATGCTTCACTCAACGACACACGACGGTCACGGTGAATTCTACGATGTTCTCTTTGCAAGTGAAGAACAACTTACTGTTTTTGATATGGAACAGTATCCTCAGTTTATGCAGAACGATACAATTAATCAGACATTCGTTCCCGTTGCAGAACTTTCAAGTCCTGTTGAAGATGCATTCAATATGATGCAGACTATCCCGAGCTTCCTTAACTTTGTAAAGCTCGTAACGGTTGTGATTGAAACAGTTGTTGATTTTATTTTCAAAAACATCATTCCTGCAATTTAATCCTGACGAAACTGAGAGGATTTTTAAATGAAAGATAAAAAGCAGGTGTTCAGCTTTCTGCCGAACATCATATCGATGATACTTATTATTTTATTGCTTTGGAAGAGAGCAAATATGTTTGCTGTGGTGAATGTAGGATTTATGTGCATATGCACGGTTCTGCTGATACTCAGCCTGATAATTGGCAAAAAATTATCCAAAAACGTCCTTGCAGCATATGCAACTTCAGGCTTTGCCGTATCAATGTACTATGTTGTATACGGTGCAGATGCAGGGTTCGGTGCATTTTCAAACTGTCTTGCAGGTTGGAAATCTGCTGAAAACGCACTTTTTGCAGGTGCCGGAAATATAGGCTGGAGACTTTTGGGTAACCTGCTTCTGGTCCTTCCGAGTGCAGTTATATGCGGAGTTCTGTTTTTCTTAGCTTCAAAGAAACTTAAAAACGCAAAGCTTCAGAAGATCCTGTCAGGTATTCTCAGCGTTGTTTTCGTGCTTACGACGGTTCTTTACCTTCTTACTATGAACCTTCGTTCACAGCCGAACGTTGAAAGAATGTGGGAAGGTCATGATGACTATCTCGGCAAGGTTGACAAAGCGGCTACAGATAATCCTAATGTCCTAGTTGTTCTTATGGATGACCTCGGCTACGGTGATATATCACTCAACGGTGCGATTTACGACACCCCGAACATCGACAGAATCGGTGAAGAAGGTGTAAACCTCGAAAATTTCTACTCCTGTTATTCTGTTTGTTCGCCTGCACGTTTCGGACTTCTTACGGGACGCTATCCCTTCAGAGGTCATGCTGATAATGTTATCTATCCTACAATCAGCTCGACGTCAGAATTCGCTTCGACACGTCTTTTCAATTCATTTGAAATGGGTGCAAACTGTGACGGTATGCTCGGTGATGAAATCACAATGGCTGAAGTTTTTCGGAGTGCGGGATACAATACAGGTGCTTTCGGCAAGTGGCATCTCGGTGACTACGGTGAATATCTGCCCACAACTCAGGGCTTTGACTATTTCTACGGCAGCCATCACGTTAACGATATGACACCTTTCTACCACGTTAAGGAGGAAGCAGGTCAGTACGAAATCGTTCACGGTTACGACGAGCTTGAGGATCAGAGTAAGGCCACAAAGTGGATTCACGATGAGATAACTCAGTGGGTTACGGATACGGTTACAAACTCTGATGAGCCGTTCTTTGCGTACTATGCTTCTCCGTGGCCTCACGGTCCTGTTTATGCCGGTGACGACTTTGACGGTACAAGCGGTATGGGTACCTACGTCGACTGTGTAACGGAGTTTGACTACTATCTCGGTCAGCTCTTTACTACACTTGAAGATCTTGGCGTAATGGATGATACTATTATCATCTTCACATCAGACAACGGTCCTGCACTTGAAGGCTCAGTAAACGAGCTCAGAGGCGGAAAGTACCTTGCTTATGAAGGCGGACAGAAGGTTCCGTTTATGATCCGTTGGGGTAATAACGACGGTCTCTGGGATGCTGGTACGACCCTTGAACAGAGTGCTGTACTCGTTGACCTTTTCCCGACGCTCATAGACCTTTGCGGAATCACGGGTAACGGAGGACAGAAGAATTATCTGCCGACAGACCGTACGATAGACGGTGTTTCTATGCGTCCGCTTCTTGAAAATGACAGCGTTATTCATACAAAAGAACATCCGATTCTCCATATGAAGCGTGAAAAGATCAAGGCCATTCAGTATACCGTACCGACAGCAGATGTTCTTGCAAATGAAAACTACAAAAACTATGACCACGCTGTCCTCAAGGATAATGAGTATGTGACATTCAAGTATTTTGAAAACATACAGAATGACAACTCTGCTTTCTTTGACAAATACCGTAAAAACTGGCTCCACATCCTGACCGATGATGTAGGAGAAAATTATAACAGAACTACGGTTTATCCTGAAATTGCAGACGAAATGAATGCAAAGATGGATGAGGTAATGAATTCGTTCAAGGAGAACCGCAGAGGACTCAACAGAGATTACTATAAAGAAAAATAAACATAAGAGGTAAGCCATGCCACCGTTATCTATAATGATCAAATCTGCATCAAGCCTTTGTAATATGAGGTGCAGATATTGTTTCTATCACGACGTTACTGAGCAGAGAGATGTCAAGTCTTTCGGCATTATGAGTGAAACTACTGCAGAGAATCTCATCACGAAAGCTCTGAGGTTTGCAAACGGTGAAAGCGTGGCTTTTGCTTTTCAGGGCGGAGAACCCCTGATCGCAGGACTTGATTACTTCAGGAGTTTTGTAGAGCTTGTAAAAAAGCACAATGTTCTTTCGAGTCAGATTTATTTTTCTCTGCAGACGAACGGTACACTTGTGACCAAAGAATGGGCAGAGTTTTTTAAAGAAAACGGATTTCTCATCGGTCTGAGTCTTGACGGTGACTTTGAAAATAACCGTTTCCGTGTGGACGATAAGGGAAACAATACCTTTTATAAAATACTCAACACAGCACAGCTTTTTCAGAATGTGGGAGTGGACTTCAATATTCTGACCGTGCTCACGGGAAACTGTGCCGATAATATCGATGATATTTATAGATTTTTCAGATCGAAAGGCTTTAAATTCCTGCAATTCATTCCATGTCTTCGTCCGTTTGGGGACAAAAGTGAAAGCGAACTGTATATGACCAATGATCAGTATGCCGACTTTCTGATAAAGTGCTTCAATTACTTTGTGAAGGACTACGTAAGAGGGGACTACACGAGCATAAGATATTTTGACAATCTTGTGCATCTTTATGTCGGCAACAGACCTGAACAATGCGGAGTGTGCGGTCATTGTACACATCAGTTCGTCGTTGAGGGCAACGGTAACGTCTATCCCTGCGACTTCTACTGCACGGATGAATGGATGCTTGGCAACGTCAATGCCGTCGGTTTCGAAAGTCTCGCAAACTGTGAAAAGGCGAAAAGGTTTATCATTGAAAGTCTTAAGGTAGATGAAAAATGCAAAAGTTGCAGGTTTTATCCTCTTTGCAGAGGTGGCGGTTGCAAACGTAACCGTGCAGACCGTGACTATTGTGAGGCATATAAGAAGTTTTTCACATCGTGTCTTCCGCTTTTCAGAGTGTTTATAAACGAAAGGAAAGAAGAACAATGAAAGGGTTAGGCATTTTAGCTATCGGGATTGCAGATGTACTACTTTGGGTACCTATTGTTTTTCCTTTTGTTGAAATCTTAAAGAAAGAACAAAACTTCAAAAAGATATTTAAACTATTGCTGATTGCTTTTGCAATATATATCCCCGTCTTACTGTTATTCTGGCTTTTTGATATTACCGAATTGGTAGATGAAACTTTGGGAAGAATGGTAGGGGTAGTATTATTCTTCATTTTAACATTAGTATTAAAAGCAATAAAATCAAGAAAGTGAGTAAATGCTCTCGACTGTGCAGAGTGTTTATAAGCGAAATTAAGACCGGGGTCCGACTCAGGTCTTAAATTTTTTACCAAATTTTCTATTATTGTATTTTACTTTTTATTTTTTTGTGTTATCATATATCCTGTATAAATTTGTAATACTTTCAAAACTGATTATGAAAGGTTTGGGTGATAAATATGGAATTCAAAAAGAGTAATGCATCGATTTACTTTCCGGGCAAAGAAAGCCTTGAAGGCGTAACTGATATGTGTATCGCTGCACATCAGGACGACATCGAAATTATGGCTTACGGTCCGATTTCAGAGTGCTATAACAGCGATACACGCAACTTCTGCGGTGTCGTTATGACAGACGGTGCAGGCAGTCCGCGTGCAGGCGAGTACAGTAACTACACAAATGAGCAGATGAAGGACGTGCGTATTCAGGAGCAGAATGATGCTGCGAAAATCGGCAACTACACAGCAATTATTCAGCTCGGCTACACTTCATCGGAAATCAAAGACGGTTCAAACAAGGATACTGTTGACGAGCTTTATGATATCCTTTGTCAGGTAAAGCCCGAAAGACTTTATACACACAACCTTGCAGACAAGCACGAAACACACGTTGCAGTAGTTCTTCGCGTTATCGAAGCTGTCCGTCGCATGCCTGAAGATATTCGCCCGAAAGAGATAATTGCACTCGAAGTATGGCGAAACCTTGACTGGCTTCCTGACAGCGAGAAGGTTTGTGTTGACACATCAAAGTATCCTCAGCTTGCAGAAGACCTCATCACAGTTTACCGTTCACAGGTTGTCGGTGGTAAGAGCTATGACAAGGCGGCTATCGGCAGACGTTGTGCAAATGCAACTTTCTTTGAGTCACATAATACAGATGAAGCATCAAGCCAGAGCTTCGGTCTTGATCTGACACCGCTTGTAAACGGTGATGCCTTGCCTGTTGATTACATCGTGAGTTACATTGAAAAGTTCAAGTCAGAGGTAGAAAACACGATTGCGAGGCTTGCAAAATGATTAACTTTGGTACAGGCGGCTGGAGAGCCGTAATTGGTGAAGATTTTATTTGTGAAAACATTGTAAAGGTCGCAGCGGGTGTACTTGCCCTTGCAGAAAAAGAGGGTAAGACTTCCAAACCGATTCCTGTCGGATATGACCGCCGTTTCCTTTCGGAAAGTGCCGCAAAGTGGGTGGCAGAGGTACTTGCAGCAGGCGGTATTGACGTATGGTTTATGCCTCGTTCTACTCCTACACCTCTTGTAATGCACATGGTCAAGGACAGCGAACTTTACTACGGTATAGAGATCACTGCGAGCCACAACCCTGCGAATTATAACGGCATCAAGCTCATCGTTGAAGAGGGTCGTGACGCTCCGCTTGAAACTACACAGGAGCTCGAAAAACTCATCTCAGAAGTGGAAAATATTGAAAGAATCAGCTTTGAAGACGGAATTGACAGCGGCAGGATCGTATATCTCAGAAACCCGTTTAATAAGTTCCTTGATGATATAATCGGACTTCTCGATATGGAAGCTCTCCGTGAGCGTGGTCTTCGTGTTCTTTTTGACACTATGCACGGTTCGGGTGCTTATCCCTTGCAGGTTATTTTCCACACGGCACGTTGTACTATCGACACGATGAACCTCAATAAGGATGCGTGGTTCGGTGGCATGATGCCTGCTCCGAGCGAGAATACACTCGGACTTCTTCGTGACGGTGTTATTCGCGGAAACTATGACCTCGGCATCGCTATGGATGGTGACGGTGACCGTCTCGGTATCATTGACCACAGCGGAAGATACATAAACGCAAACGAGATTCTTTGTCTTCTTTACTACTATCTTGTTAAGTATAAAGGATGGAAGGGTCCTGTTGTGCGTAACCTTGCTACAACTCATATGCTTGACAGAATCGCAGAGTCTTTCGGTGAAAAATGTTACGAAGTGCCTGTTGGTTTCAAATACATCTCTTCAAAGATTGACGAGGTGGACGCAGTTCTCGGTGGCGAATCCTCCGGCGGTCTTACGGTAAGAGGCCATATCCACGGTAAAGACTCTGTCTATGCAGCATCGCTTATGGCGGAAATGATAAGCGTCGTCGGCAAATCACCGTCAGACATGATTGATGAACTGACAGAGGAATTCGGCAAGTTTGTAATGGTCGAAGATAACCTTCGCTTTGAACCTGAGTATAAGTCTACCGTTAACGATATTCTTATGGTTAAAAAACAGCTTCCTGATTTCGGTAAGACTGTTGTCCGTGTAAATTACGAGGACGGATGCAAGGTTTACTTTGAGGATGACAGCTTCGTTATTTGCAGATTCTCAGGTACAGAACCCCTTCTTCGTATCTTTGCAGAGAGTTCAGATAAAGAAACAGCAAATTCATATATCACAGCATTAAGAGAATTTTTAAATATTTAAGGAGTGTTTACAATGAGAGATTTGACAAAGTATCAGGGCGTAATTCCTGCATTTTATGCTTGTTACGAAGACAACGGTGATGTAAGTGCAGAGCGTACAGCTAATTTTGCAAAATACCTTCTTGAAAAAGGTGTAAAAGGTCTTTACGTCTGCGGTTCATCAGGTGAATGCATTTATCAAAGCAAGGAAGAAAGAAAAATTATCCTTGAAAGTGTTATGAAGGCTGTCGGCGGTAAGATGACGATTATCGCTCACGTTGCTTGTAACAATACCAAAGATTCTATGGAACTTGCGGCTCACGCTGAAAGTCTCGGTGTTGATGCTATTGCAGCAATCCCTCCGATTTATTTCCACCTTCCCGAAGATTCAATTGCGAAGTATTGGAACGACATTTCATCAGCAGCACCGAATACTGATTTTATCATTTATAACATTCCTCAGCTTGCAGGTGTCGCTCTTACAATGCCTCTTTTCAAAAAGATGCTCGAAAATCCCCGTGTAATCGGTGTTAAGAATTCATCAATGCCTGTTCAGGATATCCAGATGTTCAAAATGGAAGGTGGCGAAGATTGCATCATCTTCAACGGTCCGGACGAGCAGTTTATCTCAGGCAGGATCATCGGCGCAGGCGGAGGAATCGGTGGTACTTACGCTGTAATGCCTGAACTTTTCCTCAAAGCTGATGAGCTTCTCAAGGAAGGCAAGATCAACGAAGCCTGCGAGATTCAGCACGCGATTGACAAGATTATCTACGCTATGTGTGCTTGTAAGTGTAATATGTACGCAGCAGCAAAGCAGATTCTCAGAGAAAAGGGTGTTGAGTGCGGCTCAGTACGTGCTCCTCTTGCTGAAATTACCGAAGAAGGAATCGCTCTTGCACACAATGTCAAGGTTATGATTGACGAAGCAATCGAAAAATACGTTGGTTGAGGTGCGGTATGAACAGAGAATATTTGCTTGAAACTCAGAAATGGGTTAAAGAAGAGCTTGAACGTTGCGTAAACTTCTGGCTTGAAAACGGTATGGACGAGGTTAACGGTGGTGTTTACACCTGCCTTGACAGAGAAGGCAAGATTTATTCTACAGACAAAAGTGTATGGATGCAGGGCAGATGCGGATGGATTTTCGCATATCTGTGTAAGGTTTACGGAGTAAAAGACGAATGGCTCAAGGCTTCAAAATCCTGCCTTGACTTTATGGAAAACTACTGTATCAACAAGGATGCAGGAAGAAGAATGTACTTCACGGTTACTGCTGACGGTAAGCCGCTTCGTCAGAGAAGATATTGCTTCTCTGAGGGCTTTTACTGTATAGCAAACGCTGAGTATTACGGTGTAACAGGTGAAAAAGAGCATCTTGAGAGAGCAAGACAGGCTTATGACCTTATTTATCACCTTAATCACGGTGGTGCTGACCCGACAGGTATGGGACCGAAGACAATTCCCGAAACAAGAACGGGCAGAGCTCTGGCAGACCCGATGATTTTCCTCAATACTACTGCAATTATGCGTCGTGTTGACCCCGAAAACGCTGCAAAGTACGACAAATACAGTGCAGAATGTGTGCACGACATCTTCACTTATCATCATAAGCCTGAGCTTAAGTGTACACTCGAAAGCGTTGGTGTCAACGGTGAATTCTGCTCAGATTACACAGCAGGCAGAGTTGTAAATCCGGGTCACGATATCGAGTGCTCCTGGTTCATTATGGAAGAGGCAAACCGTATCGGTGACAAGGAGCTTTATAAAAAGGCGGAGGAGATCTATCGCTTTGCAATCGAAGGTGGCTGGGATCACGAGTATGGCGGACTTCTCTACTTCCGCGACTGCCTCGGCAATCCTCCCGAAGCTTACGAACACGATATGAAGCTCTGGTGGCCGCATAACGAAATTCTTATTGCTTCAATGATGGCATACCGTGATACAAAAGATGAATACTATATGGATTGGTTTAAGAAAACGCTTTCTTACTGTCAGGAAGTTTTCTCTGACCCGGCTTATGGTGAATGGTACGGTTATCTCCGTCGTGACGGCAAGCCGACAGAGCCTGCTTGTAAGGGCAGTACATTCAAAGGACCTTTCCACCTTCCGAGAATGCTCATTATGCTTGACACAATGATAGGCGAAATCCTTGCGAAATAAATACTGAAAAAATTGAAAGAACAAGAAACAGTTTACCTGTCTCTTGTTCTTTTTATTGTAATAATAAAACGTTATTGCGACAAATTCGGGTTTGTAGAGATCTTCAATGTTGTAGCTATCAGGCCCCCTTGCCTAAAGGGGGCTGGCACGACGAAGTCGTGACTGGGGGATATTTTTACAAAAAAACTACAAAAACTCAAGCTTTTCATGAAGTATCCCTCCGTCTTTTGCT
>JAGBFD010000171.1 GCA_017936645.1 Clostridia bacterium | reverse complement strand
GGAAAAGAAACCTCGCACTCTCTGAATTACCAGAAAACAGGCAAAGAGCTTATGTCAATGGACGAAATCAGCGTAATGGACGGTAGTAAGTGTATTTTGCAGCTTAGAGGCGTGAGACCTTTTCTCAGTAATAAGTACGATTTAACGAAGCATCCAAAATTCGCTCTGACCTCCGATGCTGACGAAAGAAATCTTTTCAATGTAGAAAAGTATCTGTCGCATAAGCTCACAGTAAAACCGAATACAGTTGTTGAGGTTTACGACTGTTCGGAAACAAACGAAGATGACGCAAAAGCCGCTGATGAATAATCAGACGGCTATTTTTGTGTCCAAACAACAATCAAAACTATTTTAATTTAAAGGAGATTTTTTATTATGGAATTTTTTAACTCTGCTGTTGAAGTACTTCAGACACTCGTAATCGCTCTCGGTGCCGGTCTTGGCGTATGGGGCGTAATCAACCTTCTCGAAGGCTACGGTAATGATAACCCCGGTGCTAAGTCACAGGGTATGAAGCAGCTTATGGCTGGCGGTGGCGTTGCCCTTATCGGTATCACACTCGTACCCCTTCTTTCCGGTCTTTTCGGTTAATCCGAAATCCACTCGGTAAATGCGGAAAGCCTGTCCTTATGGGCAGGCTTCTCTGCAATTAAATAAGAAAGGCGGTATGTAATGGACGATATTTTAGACTCGATAGTTGAGGCGATACACGACTTTCTTGTAGATTTATGCGGTGGTATTTTCATAGGTATTTTTGACGACGCAAATGCGGCAACTGGCAATATTGCGGCAGAAGTAGGTTTAACTCCTTCACAATGGAGTGGCAGTATCTTTAATATGATACAAAATCTGTCGAACAACGTTATTATCCCGATTGCAGGTATGATTATTACCTTTGTTCTCTGTTATGAACTGATTACAACCATAACGGAAAAGAACAATATGCACGATGTTGATACGTTCATCTTCTTCAAGTACGTTTTCAAGGCTTGCGTAGCTGTATTCTTGCTTTCGCACACCTTTGAAATAACGATAGCGATATTCGATGTCGGGCAATGGGTGGTCAATCAAGCAGCAACCTCAATAACGAACGACACCTATGTAGATGTTATCAGTATGTACAACAATTTCCGTGACTCGCTTGACTCAATGGGATGTGGCGACCTTATCGTTCTAATTATGGAAGCCGCAGTTGTCAGCCTTGCAGTAAAGGCAATAGCGATACTCGTTCTTGTTGTTATCACTAACCGTATGATAGAAATCTATTTGTATTGTTCGGTTGCTCCTATTCCGTTTGCGACAATGACTAACCGAGAATGGGGAAATATCGGCACGAACTATATCAGAAGTATGGTAGCATTAGCTTTTCAGGGCTTCTTCATTATGGTTATCGTCGGTATCTACTCCGTACTTGTCAAGGATTTATCGACAGCAACAGACCTTCACGCCGTTGTAATGAAGATAGGTGCTTACTCCGTTATCCTCTGTCTGTCATTGTTTAAGACTTCAGCAATCTCAAAATCAATATTTAATGCTCACTAATGAAAGGAAGATGCAAATGAAAAATTGTAAGTGTAATGACACAATCACCAAGAAGCAGGTCGATTATCTCGGCAGGCTTGCAGAACTCACAGTTGAAGCGGCTCTCGGTGGAAAGAACTCTCTTTCTTATCGTGTTCTGTTCCGTTCCTGCTGTGATAACCTTGACGACGACTTCGAGGAAGTATTCGGCACAACCGAGCTTTACGAACTCAGACCTTGCCAGTTTGACAAGGCAGTAGCGTTCCTTGCTGACTGGTTTCCTGACGACATCATTATGGAGGTCAGCTCCGACCTTGAAACAGCTTTCGAGGATTTCCGCTATAAGTTCGTCGAGGATATGCCTATGAACAGTCCCGCTTATCAGCAGTTAATGGAGGATTTTATGTATGCCGTATGTTCAGGTTCCGAAAGACCTTGCGAAGATTAAGACAAAGGTCGCTTTTAATCTTACGAAAAGACAGTTAATCTGCTTCGGCATAGCAGGCGTTACAGCTCTCCCGACTTACTTTTTAACAAGGGAGGCAATCGGAAATATGGGGGCAATGCTTCTTCTTATTGTAGTTGCAATGCCCTCTTTCCTTGTAGCAATGTACGAGAAAAACGGACTTCCCTTTGAAAAGGTGGCGAAAACGGTGATAAAAAGCCGTTTTCTTCGCCCAAAGGTCAGACCGTATAAGACAGAAAATCTCTACGAATATGCCGAAAAGCAGTATGACTTAGAAAAGGAGGTAAAAAGCATTGTCGAAGATAATTAAAAATGTATCCGGCAAGAAGAAAAAGCAGATTGACGTTGCTGTGAAAAAGGCTCGTCCTAACGGGAACGGTAAAGTTCCTGTAACAGCACAGCAGTCAATCCCTTTCAAGCAGATGTTCAAGGACGGTATCTGCAAGGTGGACGATAATCTCTATACCAAGACAGTTCAGTTCTTCGACATAAACTATCAGCTTGCACAGAACGAGGATAAGACAGCGATTTTCGAGAATTACTGCGACTTCCTCAACTATTTTGACAGTTCCATCAAT
>JAGBFD010000170.1 GCA_017936645.1 Clostridia bacterium | reverse complement strand
TCGACTATGCTGAGGCAGGTGACAACATCGGTGCTCTCCTTCGTGGTATCCAGAGAACAGACATCGAGCGTGGTCAGGTTCTTGCAAAGCCCGGCTCAATCCACCCGCACACAAAGTTTGCTGGTCAGGTTTACGTTCTTAATAAGGACGAAGGTGGCCGTCATACACCGTTCTTCAACAACTATCGTCCTCAGTTCTACTTCAGAACAACAGACGTTACAGGTGTTATCAGCCTTCCTGAAGGTGTTGAAATGTGTATGCCTGGTGACAACGTTACAATGAACGTTGAGCTCATCACTCCGATCGCTATCGAAGAAGGTCTTCGTTTCGCTATCCGTGAAGGTGGCCGTACAGTTGGTTCAGGCGTTGTTACAGCTATCAACGAATAATTAACCTAACTTTTAAAGAGGTAAGTCGTGAGACTTACCTCTTTTTTTACATTCTTTTGATTTGTGAACAATATTCAACGGAATTTATGGAAATGTTATTGAAATACTCTTCGGTTAGTGATATTATTATTCATATACAGAAGAAAGGGAAGATATTATGAAAATTATAGCGTTACTTCTTACGATTCTTACACCGTTCCTTACCATGATAGTATCAACTCCGTTTGCAAAATTTGACGACGAAATTCCTGTTGCAGAAGAAAAAGTTGACGGTTTCATGAAAGGTGTCTGTCATGCTGAACCTGATTATAAGCTTCTTCAGGAAGGAAATATCGAATGGTTCCGTGATGATATTCCCTTCCCGTACGATGTTAAAGGTAATCTTTCTGTAAGTTATGTTAACTGGAAAAGAGAAGCTAAAGAATATGCTGAGAACGGAATCAGAATTTTTGGTATAACACCTTATCCTGATGATTATATTCAGTATGGTCTTGATCCGCGTGATCCCGATAATAAGGAAGCGATACAAGATATAGCTCGTTTCTATATCGAAGATCTAAAGGGTATAGTTGGTGCATTTCAGGTTACAAATGAAATGGGTATTGACCGTTTTACCTTACCGCTTACACTTGATGAAGCTGCTGATTTTATCGGAATGCAGCTTGAAGCGATGTATCCGATAAGAGAAAATGTTATAATCGGATATAACCTTGGAGGTCTTTCTATAGCAACACTTCCTTTTAAAATGATGAAGTATCACCGGTACTGTGACTATGTCGGAGTTGATATGTATCTCGGATGCTTTGAGCCTGTATTGAAAACACCGTATCAGTTTAAGACAATACTTAATTTTGTAAGGTGCGTTACGGGCAAACCGATCATTCTTTGCGAATTCGGTTACATCGGTCTCGGTGAACCTAAGTCTGAGGAGGAGAAACAGGCGATCCTTCAGCAGTACGGCTACAATAGTGAAGAGGAAGCACGGGCGGACATCAACGGATTTATAAACAACCTCCCCGAAGATCTTAGAGAAGAGATCACGGAGGACTACGGTGACAGAAGTGACAAAGAGAAGGGTGACCTTATTTTTGATGGTGAATACAGTAATCATATCTATACGGAGCTTCAGGAAGGATTTGGCTTGTACAACTATGAGCATACACCTGAAGGTCAGGCGGATTTCTTTGAATACACAATACCGATGGTCGCAGATCTCGACTATGTAATCGGTATGTTTGTGTACTGTTGGCAGGATAGCGGTGATTGCTATGTATGCGGACAGGCTGAATGCCCTGTTGAAACAAAGTGGGGATTTGTTGACTACAACGGTGACCCGAAACCTTCCTATTATGCAGTTAAGGAAGCATACGAAGATTTATAATGACAAAAGCGACTTGCTTCAGTGCAAGTCGCTTTTTTAGAATTTACCTCTTAATTCAACTACTTTTCCGATGATAGTTACGGGCAGAGTAACGATTTCTTCAGCTGTAAAAACAAGAGGATCATATTCGGGATTAAACGGTATCAGGGTAAGACCTGTACCGTTTTTTATTACTTTTTTTATGGTGGCATCGAGATTGTTTATGAGAACCACGCCGATTTCACCGCTTTCGATATAGTTCTGCTTACGCACGATTACTATATCATCCTGACAAATGCGGGGGGACATACTGTCACCGACAACTTTTAGACCGAAGTGATCGCCTTTTGCAGCCATTTCAGAAGATATATCTTCATAATCGATAATGTTTTCAATAGCCTCAGCAGGGCAGCCTGCACGTACATAACCAACCACAGGGATGGAGTTATGATTAGTAACAGAAGGTTTATTCATAAGTGTATCTATTGAGACACCGAAAAAGTCTGAAAGCTTGACAAGTGAGTTTTTATCCGGCAAAGTGCGCCCGTTTTCCCACTGGCTGACTGCAGTCTGATGCACTCCGCATAGAGCGGCCAATTCGCTTTGAGTTATTCCTTTTTTCCGTCTTAGATCCTTTATAACAGCCATATTAATGCTCCCTATAAAACTTATACAATAGTATTATGAGTGAAACTATTATATTTGTCAAGCGGAAATTAAAAAATATTAATAAATTTATTAAATCTATTGACAAGCAGAACAAATGTTCTCAAAATAATAGATGTGCTATTGAAATTAACATCAAGAAATGTTTGAAAGGGAGGAAAAAATGAAAGAAATTTCAGATGAAGTAATTTCTGTTGAGGAGGCACGGGCTGCTCTGAGATGTATGCGGTTGTGCAGTTTCGATGAAACAGAGGCTCTTGAAAGTATAGACAGCCTTGTTAATCGTATCCGCAAAATCGGGACAGCTAAACTTGTTGAGGAGATAATTGAGAATAAGCTGAGCGACACTCAGCGGGTGTTTATGAAGGAATTCTGGTATGAAGAGAAAAATACATCACAGATTGCCAGAGATCACGGTGTATCACAGTCAAATGTATATCGCACGATATCAAGAGCGAATGAAACTATCAGGGAGCTGATCACTCCGCTTGTAAAGTACCATGCTGATCTGACTGAAGTGAAAATACAGCCGATGTATGTCGAAGAAATCATGAAAATCAGTTCAGCGACAAAGAAAAAAGAAGGCGACTTGTCACAACTACTTAAAAATCTGCGTGTTTCAAATGCGGTAACGTCCGAGCAGTTGGCGAAGGCGGTGTGCATTACCGTAAATGAACTCGAAAAAATAGAAAGCGGCAGAAAAAAGATGACAGTAGACCTTCTTGAAAGATACAGTAGGATCTTTGGTGTTGAATTTAATTTAAAACTTGTAAACGGAAAGGGAAGATATGAATGGAAAGAAATCTGACTGAACTCAGTGAAGATTATTTTAAGGCAGCGGAAGACCTGAACTACCTTATAACAAAGTACAGAAAAGAGCTTAACGAAGCTTATGCGGCTAATAATCATCTGAAAACATATGAAATCAAAAGAAAACTGACGGTTTTTTATGATCAGAAACGAGATGTACTTGCTACGGCATATGCATTGCAGAATTATTATGATAAAAGCAGAAGGATGGTGTTAGCTTGAATAATATTTATCTGAAAGTTGCGGAAAACCGCATTGAGATAGAAAAGGATACGTTTACCACGGGAGGAAGTGTTGATTTTGATGGCTGCGTTTTCAGCTTTGACAGCACCTGGGATTCGTTCATAAAAACGGCTGTGTTCGGATTCGGCAACTCTGACTTTGTAAGAGTAAGCCTTGATGATGACAGCTGTAAAATACCTGCTGTCTGTTTACAGAAAGAAGGTATCCTTAAAATAGGGGCATACGGTGTGAACGAGGATGGAGTGGTCATCACTACAAATGCGGTAGCACATCGTATTGAAGAAGGAATTGGAGAAGAAAACAACTGGTATGAAGAAGACAATTATTTCGTTTATAATGCTCTCAAAGAGCTCGAAGGATCACTCGAAAAGTATAAAGGTGAGCTCGAGGTAAGGTTTAATGACCTCCTTAGAAATATCCGCCATTCAGGCAGTATAAGCGATAAAGACGTTTTACCGGGCGAACCGGATGAATGGTATTATCCGTCGACATTTAAAGACGGTTCGGGTAATCTCTCGGTAAGTACGGATAAGAAATATCAGGCTTATCTTGATTATATTCTCAATACGCTTGTTTCGGATTTTCCGGAGTATGTGTCATACAAAGAGATAGGCGAGGATTCAAGCGGTGAGTATTCTATATATGCGTATACGTTTGAGCCTTTGAATTATGAAAAAACCGTATTGATTACCTCCGGATTCCATCCCGAAGAAAGTATAGCGATCGTCGCATTATCACACTTTTTAAGTGACCTTTGCAGAAACTATCGCAATGACAGAACGCTCTCGTACATACGATCAAAAGTGAAACTCGTTGTAGTACCTGTTGTAAATCCGTATGGATTTGTAAATAAAACTGCTCTTAATTCAAACGGTGTAGACCTTCAGCGGAATTTCCCGTACAAGTGGGATGAATGTGCTTCAGAAAATAAAGGTTCAGATCCTGCAAATCAGAGCGAGATATATGCGATTTTTGACCTGCTTGATGAAATATATGATGATAAATTATGTGCAGCACTTGATACGGATGCGGGGTCGTTTTACTACTGTGGGGCTATGATGTTTTATCCACGATTCAAGGACAACTGTCTGAGCAAGCTTGCGAACGTTTTGAAAAGATACAATTATGATGCCGATGAGAGTGATGCTCTGAGTAAAACAGTTATCGCTTCTTCTGTTAATCCGAGTATAGGTAATTTCCTCGCTCAGCAGTTTAATATAAACACTTGCAGTCTCAGATGGTCGCCGGTTAATTATCCTGCGACGGGTCAGAAGGGTGGTATCACTAAATTTGCCGAGCTTATAGGAAATACCCTTTATACTCTGGCTGAAAACAGCAGTTATGCGTCGGAAAGAATCAAACTTCCGTTTATCAGACATATTTCCTGGAGAGGCACAGATGAAAGTGATGTGCATTATTTGTTTGCCTCAGATTCACCGCTTAAGGTACCTGTAAGCTCGTATGAGTTTGATGCGGAAAAGCCGTGTTGTCTGATGCTCAACGGATATGTAATTATCAAGGCTACTAATTATTGCAATGTGAAAATTAATCCTGTACTATGGCAGGACGACTCACCTGAACAGTCATATAATGACAGACTTCAGACAGATGCTTTTGCTGTCAGTATGCCTCTATCTGTGGGTATGCACGTAGTACCGCTTGAATCTGTTTTGCAGGTCTATGCATCTGATACAAATTCTCAGTTTAACACCGTATATCCTAAAAAGGTCAGGTTTACTCTGGCTACGGATATCGATGTGCCGTCGGGTGCTTGTGTAGTCGGATATTCCTTCACATTTACTGCATTTGAGAGTGATTCAGGGTGTGCTGTTGAGATAAGTAAACCGATGGGCAGAGCTCAGGACTATACGAATTATAACGATATACCGACTCATCAGATTATTTATCCTAAGCAGACGGTACGGGAAAGTGATGCGGATTACAATGATTAATGTTGAAATGGAGCTATCGTCACTTTTTCTCGCTTTGAAACTTTCAAAGCAGGTTGAGTTGTGCAGGCTCAACGGTGAAGATGATTTTTCGCTTTTCCGTGCCTTTGCGGAAATTATAAGGGAATATGAAAATAAAAAGGAGAAAAGAGATATAAATGAGCAAGATAACAAATATAATTTTTAACGGGAAAAGTCATTACATTACCTCATCATACGGCAAACGTAATGTGCTTAATACAGCCGCAGGATCTACAAATCCGTTTCATTACGGTACGGATTACGGAACAAACGGGAAGAAAATAGCACAGTATGCGATCGAAAAGGGGAGTGTGATAAGCTGCGGAAAGGCTTCTGACGGGGCGAAATATGTGTGGGTAAAATACCCTCGTATCAATAAAAAGATGCTCCACTATCACCTTGACAGCGTTAAAGTGAAGGCAGGACAGACGGTGCAGAGGGGGACTATGCTTGGCTATACAGGAAAAACAGGTAAGGCAACTGGCGTTCATCTGCATCTCGGAGTAAAAGACCTGACTACGGATAAGTATGAAGATCCCGAAAAGTTTGCACTTACATACAAAGAAACCACAACTTATAAAAAGGGGACTTACACAGTAGATACCCGTCTGTTGCGTGTCAGAAGAGGACCGTCAACTGATTATGATTATAAAAAGTTTTCATTCCTTACCCCGAATGCTCAAAAGCAGATAAAGGGTCTGAATAACGGAAATAAGGCGGACGGACTTGTGAAGGGCTGTGTATGCACGGTATCGGAAATTGATGAAAATTGGGGCAAAATTCCTTCAGGGTGGATCTGCCTTGATTACTGTAAAATGAAGGTGACGTCGTGACAGATATACTGACAGCGTTGATTGCCTTTGCGGGAACGCTCGTAGGCTCTCTTGGCGGAATCTTAGCGGCAAACAGACTTACGGCTTATCGCATCGATCAGCTTGAAAAGAAAGTTTCAAAGCACAATAACCTTGTCGAAAGAATGTTTTGTGTAGAAAGTTCGGTCAAGTCAGCACACCACAGAATAGATGAATTAAGGGAGGAAATGAAATGAGAAAAATAAATCTGAAGGGTGTCTCTATGCAGACGTGGGTCAGAACGCTTGTGCTTATTCTTGCACTTGTAAATCAGGCACTCGTAATGTTCGGAGTCACAGACAATGAAGTGGAGCTTGAGACGTGGACACGGTATGCTACATATGCCTTTACGGTGATTTCAGCTGTGTGGTCCTGGTGGAAGAATAACAGCTTTACTCAGAAAGCACAGCAGGCAGATGCAATCTTGCACGAATAAAATAAATATCATTGAATAAACAAAGCAACCCTCTGAGTAAAAGCATCAGAGGGTTGTTGTTTTCAATCTGGTTTTATTTCTTTTAATCTTTTGATTTGTTTATTTAAAAAGTCTGTATATATAC
>JAGBFD010000020.1 GCA_017936645.1 Clostridia bacterium | reverse complement strand
CCATTTCTACAACAACGAAAGAATTCAACTAAAAACAAAACTGACTCCGTTAGAAAAACGAAATCAGTTTGTTGCTTAATTTTTAATTTTATCTACCATTAGGTGCTTTTTTATACTGTCTGCACAATTTGGGGCAGTTCAAAAACTGTTGCTTTTTATTTTAGCATTCAGAATATTTTTCTTTGATATACATTCAAAGTTACCGAAGCATTGTGTAAGTTCACTAAAAAAGTTTGATTTGTATTGGCAATAATCTACTATCATAAGTTTACAGATAAGTTGACATATGTAAAGCATAGTGTTAAAATTTATACTATTAAATTATTGGCAAAACAAGGAAAATGTATATGAAAAAACAGATTAAACAACTGAAAAAAGAAAAAAACGCAGTTATTCTTGCTCATTATTATGCACCCGTCCAAGTTCAGGAGATAGCCGACTATGTCGGAGACTCCTTCTATCTTGCAAAAATCGCAAAACAGAGCGATGCAGATATCATTGTTTTCTGCGGTGTTTATTTTATGGGTGAAAGTGCAAAGATCCTTAATCCCGATAAAAAAGTGCTCATGCCTGACCTAACTGCTGACTGCCCTATGGCTCATATGGTAGCTGACGGAGTCATTGATGAAATGCGGAAAAAGTATGCTGACCTCGCTGTTGTTTGCTACATCAACTCGACAGCAGAGCTTAAATTTCAGAGTGATGTTTGTGTCACTTCGTCAAACGCAGTTAAAATTGTTAAAGCACTTCCGAATAAAAACATTTTCTTTATTCCTGATAAAAATCTCGGCAGATTTGTTGCCGAACAGGTACCCGAAAAAAACATAGTAATCAACGACGGCTGTTGCCCCATTCACGCAAAGATTACGGCAGAGCAACTGCTTAGAGAAAAAAGGAGACATCCCGATGCGTTGGTTTTATCACACCCTGAATGCGAAGCCGAGGTTCTGGAATTGTCCGATTATATCGGAAGCACAGCAGATATAATCACATATTCAAAGAAAAGTGATGCAAATGAATTTATCATCTGCACCGAAGACGGTGTTGATTATAAGCTGATAACGGACAATCCTGAGAAGCGTTTCTACTATCCCGATCCTCATCCGTGCTGCTCCGATATGAAGCTCAACACACTTGAAGCTGTTCTGTCGGTTCTGCAGGACGAAGATAAAGAGGTTTTTGTTGAAGATAAGATTCGTACAGGTGCCCTTGTGCCGCTTGAAAAAATGTTGGAGCTTGCAAAGTAAAATGAATACAGACATTATAATAGTAGGCTGTGGTGTTGCAGGTCTTTACTGTGCACTAAATTTGCCTGAAGATAAAAAAATTACGATAGTTACTAAAAACGATGCACCGAAAAGTGATTCGTTTCTTGCACAGGGCGGTATATGTGTTCTGCGTAATGAAGAAGATTACAAATCTTTCTTTGAGGATACAATGAAAGCAGGTCATTACGAAAACAATCCCGATTCTGTCGAGATTATGATTCGATCTTCTCAAGAAATAATTGGCGACCTTGTTTCTTTCGGTGTTCGTTTTGAAAAGGACGGAGAAGCATTTACTTACACCCGTGAGGGTGCACACTCCAAACCGAGAATTCTTTTCCATGAGGATGAAACGGGCAAAGAAATCACTTCTCACCTGCTTGAAACAGCAAGGAACAAACCCAATATTACACTCATTGAAAATTTCACAATGGTGGATCTGATATGTGACGGTAATAATTGCAACGGTATCATAGGACATGATAAGAACGGAAACTACATCAGTATAACCGCAGATTATACCGTGCTTGCAACGGGTGGCATCGGCGGTTTGTTTAAACATTCCACAAACTACCGTCACCTGACAGGCGATGCTCTTGCTCTGGCACTCAAATATGATATCAAACTGCAGCACATTGATTACATACAGATTCATCCCACTACTCTTTACAGCAAAAAACACGGTAGAGAATTCCTGATTTCTGAGTCGGTTCGCGGTGAAGGTGCAATACTGCTCAATTCCAACGGAGAAAGATTTGTCAATGAGCTTTTACCCCGTGATGTTGTGGCACAAGCTATATTTGATGAAATGAAAAAGGAAGGCAGCGAACACGTCTGGCTTTCTATGGCGCCCATTCCCGAAGAAGAAATAAAAAGTCATTTCCCGAATATCTATCAGCATTGCCTTGATGAAGGCTATGACGTAACAAAAGAACCGATTCCCGTTGTGCCGTCACAGCATTATTTCATGGGCGGAATTGATGTTGACAGATACAGTAAAACCTCTATGGAACGCTTATATGCAGTGGGTGAAACTGCCTGCAACGGTGTTCACGGTCGCAACAGATTGGCAAGTAATTCGTTGCTTGAGAGTCTTGTTTTTGCCAAGAGAGCAGCAAAACACATTACAAGCAACTATGTACAAATCAAACCGCAAAAGGAAGTTGTCATAGATTCCCGTCAGTATGAGGGATATGCAGAAAAATACAAGGAAGCAGTTTTAGCAGCTATCGAAAAGGAGAAAAATAGCCATGAATAATATTACTATGAAAATAAATGCAGATGAGCTTATTTTGACTGCTCTCAAAGAAGATATTACAAGCGAGGATATTTCCACTAATTCAGTTATGCGTCATTATCAGCTCGGCGAGGTTGATCTGATCTGTAAGGAAGACGGTATTATCGCAGGTCTCGAGGTTTTTAAGAGAGTTTTTGAGCTTCTTGATGCTGATACAAAAGTTGAATTTTATGTTAAAGATGGAGATAAAGTGCAAAACGGACAGAAGCTAGGTATTATACGCGGTGATATCCGTGTTCTGCTTTCAGGTGAAAGAACTGCCCTTAACTATTTACAGCGTATGAGCGGTATCGCAACCTACACTCGAACTGTTGCAGACATGCTTGAAGGTACAGGTACCAAGCTTCTCGACACAAGAAAAACAACGCCCGGTATGCGTGTCTTTGAAAAGTATGCAGTTAAGGTCGGAGGAGGTTACAATCATCGCTTTAACCTGAGTGACGGTATTCTTCTTAAAGACAACCACATCGGAGCGGCAGGCGGTGTAAAACAAGCTGTTGCAATGGCCAAAGAATATGCACCCTTTGTCCGCAAAATTGAAATTGAAGTTGAAAACCTTGAAATGCTGAAAGAAGCACTTGAAGCAGGTGCAGATATAATCATGCTTGACAATATGAGTGTTGAGGATATGACAAAAGCAGTTGACCTTTGCAAAGGTAAGGCTGAAACTGAGTGCAGCGGAAATGTCACAAAAGAAAATGTTGCAAAGCTCACCCGTATTGGTGTAAACTATATATCAAGCGGAGCACTCACACACTCTTCTCCTATTCTGGATCTCTCGCTTAAAAATTTACACGCTGTATAATGAGGTGAATCAATGAAAGCCGCTGACAGAAGAAAAGCAATAGTCAATCTGCTTTTATCGTCAAATGAAGCGATATCGGGAGGTAAGCTTTCCGAAGAATTCGGTGTATCAAGACAGATTATTGTTCAGGATATAACCGTACTCAAAGGCTCGGGATACGATATTCTTTCTACTCATAACGGATATATCATTCAGAAATCTCCTCTCAAAGAGCGTGTTTTCAAAGTACATCACACTACTGAAGAAACTGAAGACGAATTAACTACCATTGTAAATCTTGGCGGAACAGTGGTTGACGTGTTTGTCTGGCACAAGGTTTACGGCAAAATGACAGCACCGCTGAATATTTTTTCGAGCCTTCATATAAAGCAGTTTATTGAGGGCGTAAGAAGCGGTAAATCCACAGAGCTTATGAATATAACAGGCGGTTATCATTATCACACCGTCCGTGCGGAATCAGAAAAAACACTTAACGAAATTGAGAAAGCTCTTAAAGCCAAAAATTACATCGCTCCGGAAATATAAGATTATAAAAAACCGGCAGGCAACATCCTTGTGAGATGATACCTGCTGATTTTATACTTTTCGCTTAAAGTGTTGCTTTTTTCTTTGCGGATGATATAATTATTTTATAGATTCGATTTTGAGTGAAACATTCTGATACGAATCATATCCCACAAAGGAGGATCACTATGAAAAAATTTTTCAAAAAAACTCTTTGTATCGTTCTGGCGATAATAATGGCCTCTGCCGTAACGGTAACAGGCTTTGCTACAGGTACAAACCACACTCTGAAGTTCGACGAAAATGGTGATTTTACCATTCTGCATTTAACAGATTGGCATACCGCTTATCCGTTGCCTGAAATTCATAAGCAATATGTTATGGAGGCACTCGTTGCATCAACCCCCGATCTCGTTGTATTGGGTGGCGATATGAGCGAAGCCTCGACAGAAGATTATCCTGCTGCGGTCAAGGAAATCTGTGACTTGTTCATCGAGGCTGAAACTCCGTTTGCAATCACCTTTGGTAACCACGATTATCTTCATGGCATTACAATTGATGATATGTTCGCTCTTTACAAGGAATACGGCGGCGAATACTTCCTGAGCAAGGATGAAAAACCCGAACTTTTTGGTTGCGGCACCTGCAGCCTTTCCGTGTATTCTAACGACGGCAACCGTGTAGCATACGAAATTTATTGTTTCGACTCAGGCTGCGAGGTTGAGGGCAAAGGTTACGAGTCCGTTCATTCCGATCAGATCGAATGGTACCGGAACAGATCCGAGGAACTGAAAAACGCAAACGGCGGTGAATACGTTCCTTCTGTTGTTTTCCAGCATATCATCGTGCAGGAAATTTTCGATAAGCTCTTCCCTGTTGCAAAAGAAAATGACACAGAAAATGTTGAAGTTTTTGACGGCATAGCTTACAAAATGAAGGCTATTCCTAATCTTTCAAATATCAAAGACGGCTATCTTCTGGAAAAACCCTGTCCGGGATATTACAACTACGGTCAGCTTGATGCTATGAGTGAAAACGGTGATGTCAGAGCGATGTTCTTCGGCCATGATCATTCCAACAGCTTTACTGTCGGGATCGACGGTGTAGATATTGTCAACACACCCAGTGTCAGGACTCACTCGGGTTTTAAAATCATCAACTGGGGTGGCAGAGTCATCACTCTGCACGAAGACGGCACTTATGAAAGTGAAGTTTTAGCAGGTTATGAACTCGCAGATGATAAAAACTCTGAAATCGTCGACGTTGGCGGTGTTTCACGTTTTGAGATTATATTCACCAAAATATGGAAAGCATTTGCAAAAGTATCTCTTGTTTTCTGGAATTTGGCAACAAAGGTTTTCTATGACTTTTAAAGATTTTTGATTTAGATATACTTGTCAGTACATATCTATATAATGGATTGACCGATCGCCAGTAGTCTGCACGGTATACGGAGGTTCAGATATGAAAAAAGATTATTGCGGAATGCCGATGAGACTCGTACACACGGGCGTTACACAGTTTGCTCCCGAAAATTCATTGGAAGCATTCCGAAAGGCCGCAGAACTCGGTTTTGAGGGTATTGAGATGGATATCCAACTGAGCGGTGACGGAGAAATCATCATAACTCATAACGGTAATATGGCTTATATGACATTTGAAAGGCATTGCGACGTACTTAAAGATCTGACAGCCGAGCAGATCAAGAAGTTTGACATTCCCTATCGTGACGCACTCAAGCTGAAGTACCCTCCGTATCCCTGGACAGAGCATTTTGGTGGCAGACGCATGATTACGCCTCCCGACTATGTCGAAGACAGGGTCACTCATCTGATTACCTTCCCTGAATTTGATGAGTGGTTATCAACGGTTGACGGTGAATTCACCGTTGAGGTTGAATTCAAGTGCAAAGGTATGTGTCCGCGTATGGATGAAATCCTCGCAAAATCTACAAATGTCTCACGGTACATATTCTTCTCAGGTGATTGGGATGTTCTTGAGGAAATGCAGGAGCATTACCGTAAACACGGCAAGCCTGACGGTCTTCGTCTCGGTGCCAATATCCGCTTTATCAACGAAAAGACGATAGATTTTGTAAAACACTCCGACCTTTGGGAAGTCGGACTCAACAACGAGGCTTTTACCAAGGCTGATGTCGAGATGTTTGAATCTATGGGAATCAAAGTTTTTTCGAATCTTGGTGACTATCCCGAATGGTGGCAGCAGATATGCGATATGGGTATAGCAGGATTCAAAACTAATTTTCCCGATGCCTATACCGAATGGTGGCTCAGCACTCATAAATAAGAAGAAGTATCAGCGATCCTATTAGGGTTATTTAATTCAGATATACAAAAGGGATGTAAAAACTTTCGTTTTTACATCCCTTTAAAAATTTATAGTTTATTATCAAAAGGCGAACATAAATCTTCCGCCGGGTGCAACATCACCGTACTGATAAAAATCCATAATATCACCGTCGGTCTGCATATTGTCAGAAAGCTTGAAGTTAAAGTGAATTTCTGCTCCTGCTCCGAGTCCGAGAGCCTTTCTCGGCACGGACAACTGCATAACATTTTTGTTAACAGTATACTGTGCTGTTCCTGTATGTTCAAAACTCCAGCCTCCTGTTGAACGCTCAATGTTTACCTCGTTTTCTGTAGCATTATCACGGTTGATTATGTATTCAAAGCCTTCCCAGTTTGCTGATTTGCCCGAAGAATCCGTATCAATGAGAATCCGCATCCATGCTGTATCGGTATACGGTGTGATGTCTTCAACCGTTTCGATCCTGAAGTAAATATTGCTGTTGTCGTACGTCACCTTGACACTTCTGAAATCGTTACGCATAGTGTCGCTTTCATAGTGAAGTCCGACCCAACCGTCAGCATTTCTCGCTTTCGTACTGCCTGTATAATGGAAATACTCGTTATTTACCCATTGCCACTGCTTGTCAGAGCCGAAGATATTTATCTTCTGACCGCCCTGAGTCTTCATCGGTTCTGAAACACCCTTAAAGCGTCGGATATTTGCACAGAGCTGATAGTAGTAATGGTCTTTGAGTATTCCTGCCGCAGGTTCAATGTCACGGCTGTACTCATCGCTGAACTGATCAGGGAAAGCATTTTCTGTTCCCGACCATTCCTGCCATCTGCCCGCAATCCACTCATTCCAGCCTGTTATGAAAATAAAATCAGGGTCACATTCTATCGCATAATCCCATTGCTGTTGGAAATTAAGTCCGTAGAGCATACTGTTCTGGGTCGAGGAGTTGACAGTTACAAGCTCGTCACCCTTTTTAAAGCTGTACGAATAATCGCCGTGGGTAAAGCTTCTGCCCTGAACATTTTTACCGCTGTTCATAGCAGCAAGTTCACCGTCAGCTGCATTCTGTGCGACTGAAACGCACATCTGCTCAACTCCGCCAAAAAGTGATGTGCCGAACTTTGTCTGCGGATAGTCGCTACACCATCCCCACCTTTTTTCTGTTATCGGACGGTCGTTTGTAAAGTACGTCGGATGGTTATTCCTGAAAGTAAAGAAGTCGAGTATTTCTTTTTCATAGTCATCATATTTATCAAGAGCTTCCTTGTGAGCCATAACAAGCGGCTTTTCATCCCATGTAAACCAAAGGTGCTGATATCTTCCCTTCGAGTATATTCTTTCGTAGAGATTGCGAAGCGATGTTACCGTATCCTCACCGTCATTAAAGGGAAGCATAAATGCAATCTGAGGAACATTCACGCCTTCTTTGATAGCCTCATCAAAAACTCTGAACAAAGCCTCATAACCCTCATCCCAAAGCTGCGTTTCGTTTGTGCAGTCAAATATAATCACGTCAACACCTGCATCGGCAATAAGCTCAGCGTGTTTTCTGACCACATATTCATCAAGGTTCTGATAGTAACCGTAAAGAGGCTCATTCCAATAGTACGGCTTTCCGTCGGGCCTCTCACCCCAGGCAGGATGATTATAGTCATTGACCGCCTCAGGATACTCTGAAAGAATTTCTGTTGCGTTTTCAGCCTCAAATCCTGATGCGAAACTGTAGTGCCATATCCAGTAAAACATTCCGACGAATTTTTCACCGTCACGTTCACCGACCTCTTCGTACGTTGGTAGACTTCTGCCGAGTCCGTCGACAGCCACCCAGGTATCAGGTCTGACCTCACCATAGTAATTTTCATTTATATTTTCCGTTCCGAAAAGACCGATACCTATCATTGACGGTAACATAAAAACCGTTGTAAATACAGAAATTATCGCCTTCAATACCATCGACATTTCAAGACCCCCTCAGTTAAATTCGCTTTCAGCAACATTATAAATTAACTGTTCCTGTTTGTCAATTCAGCCAAACTTTGAAAGCATTGACCAAAATACAATAATTTGATATTATGAATTATAAATTTATTCGGAGAGGTAGGATATTTGTGCCAAATATTAAGATAAAATATTTTCTCGGAATTGACGGAGGAGGAACAAAAACTGAGTTTCTCCTGACAGATTCAGACGGTAATGAGATCAGACGTATTTTCCTCGGTGCATCAAACCCCGTCAATATCGGCATCGAAAAAACCAAAGAATTACTCCGTCAGGGTATCACAGAAATCTGCGAAGGATTTGATTTCTCAGAAATTTCCGCATTTGCAGGTCTTGCAGGTGCGGGTACGGGAGACATTAAAGTCAAACTCAACAAATTTCTTAAAGAATTCGGTTTCGGTGCGTGTTTAAACGGCAGAGATACCGACAGCGTTGTGAAAATCGCACTTAAAGGCGAAGACGGTGTCGCTATGATTATGGGCACAGGTATCATCGCTTTCAGCAGCTGCGAAGGTGAGCTTCGCCGCGTCGGCGGAAGAGGCTATCTTGTAGACAAGGGCGGTTGCGGGTTCAATTACGGCTCAGATGCTCTTGCCTGTGCTTTTGAATTCCTCGACGGCAGAGGCGGAAGCCCCCTTATTTTCAAGCTCGTAGAAGAAAAGCTTGGCCAAAGCCTTGATTCTTCAGCTCCTGCAATCTATGCAGGCGGAGCGACTTTTGTCGCTTCATTTGCACCCGTAGTCTTTGAGGCATATGAGCAGGGAGACGAAGAGGCACGTAAGATTCTCGAAAGAAATACTTATGAAGCAGCAAAGATAATAAAAACTGCACGTGAGCACCTCAAAAACGGTGATAAGACAGTAATTTGCGGTGGACTTTGCCGACAGAAAAAAATATTGTCATCCTTCCTTGCTGATCATCTTAAAGGAGAAGATATGCCCGTATTTTCAGATGAAAAGATAATAGACGGAGCAGTCCTGATCGCAAAATCAATTGCAGAAAACGGTGAGATTTAATGCTGAAAACTGAGATACGAAATAAAAACACTTATAATATTGACAAAATGTCAACATATGAAATACTCAAAGTGATCAATGATGAAAATGCCCTTGTAACAAAAGCCGTTGATGATGCTTTGCCGCAGATTTCAATGGTATGTGATACAGTTTCCGATACTATAAAATCGGGCGGAAGAGTTTTCTACATAGGCAGCGGTACTTCAGGCAGACTCGGTGTGTGTGATGCTGCAGAATGTCCTCCGACATTCGGTGTTCCGTATGACCTTTTTAACGGAATTATCGCAGGCGGAGAAAAGTGTATGTTCAAAGCGGCAGAAAATGCCGAGGATAATCCCGAAGCAGGAATCGAAGATCTCAAGTCTCGTAATTTCAGCAGCAAGGATGTTTTGATCGGAATCTCTGCATCGGGCTCGGCAGCTTATGTTATTTCCGCTGTCAATTACGCAAAACAAATCGGTGCAAAAACTGCTGCAATAACAAATAACCCCGATACTCAACTCGGAAAAACAGCCGACATTGATATCTGTGCTGATACGGGACCCGAAGTCATCACAGGTTCAACCCGAATGAAGGCGGGTACGGCACAAAAAATCATACTCAATATGATCTCGACCGCTTCTATGGTAAAGTGCGGCCGTGTCTATGAAAATATGATGATAAATCTCAGACCCACTAACCAAAAACTACGCAAAAGAATGATAGGTATTGTCACGGAAATTCTCGGCTGTACAGCCGAAGAGGCAGAAGAGCTTCTCGAAGAAAATGAGTGGAGTATACGAAAAGCCGTAGAGAAATAACAAAAACCGCCAAGGATTTAGCCGAGTGTTCGTAAGGATACTCGGCAGTTTTATTCGCCATACGGCGAGTGATATTGCTTCGCAGTTTTATTGTGCTTTGCACAGTGTTATTGTCCTTCGGACAGTTTTATGCGAATAAAATAACACTGAAGCCGTAAGGCTTCAATATCACTTTTGATT
>JAGBFD010000169.1 GCA_017936645.1 Clostridia bacterium | reverse complement strand
GCTTCCTTGCGAGCAAGAATATATTTCAGTTCAGTAACTTTATCCTGTTCACTAACAACGTAATCTTTCGGCGGTCTGCCTTTTCGCTTTAATGCTATTCCTGCTGCGAGCTTTCGTTGATTCGCATTATGCCGACAGAAAAAGTTATGTATTTGGTCTTTAGTGAATCCAAATTTTTCTCCAATTTCTCGTTTGGTATATCCTTGTTCTTTTAGTTTTAATATTTCTCTTTCGTATTCTTTAATATGTCGATAACTTCTTGGCATAAAAATTCCTCCTATGGTAGTTGTTTTTATTCTACCATAGGAGGATTCTTTTTTCTATTGTCCGTTTTTACTGGACTTGTTCAAATCTTTCTGCTTTAAGTTATTGCTGTATCAATTTTTTGAGTTCTGTTCTGAACTTTTCATCCTGCTCCGCAGTTCTTTTTGAAGGACCTTTGAGTCTGCCGCCTGAATTACGGATCTTTTTGGAAACATAACGTGAGAACAGAAGCTCGTCTATGTTCTTATCCGTGAAGACAAGCCCGTTCTGACTCAGCGGCACAGCCTTTCTCGCAAGGCACATTGCGGCAAGGCCGTAATCCTGCGTGACAACTATGTCTCCTGCAGATACGAGATTAACAAGTCTGAAATCCACGCTGTCCGCACCTTTTTCAACGACAACGGTTTTTGCACCGTCTTTTTGAAATTCGTGTGCAGTATCGCAGATTATAAAGCACTCAAGAGAATGTTTTTTTGCAAGGCTGACCGTTATATCCACAACGGGACAACCGTCAGCATCGATAAAGATCTTCATATCAAAGAGCTTCTACGATTTCCTTTGTATCTCTTGCGATCATAAGTTCTTCATTTGTGCATACAACGTAAACCTTGACCTTAGAATCGGGAGTTGAGATTTCGCCCTCAGGACCTCTTCTCATTTTATCGTTTACGGCATAGTCGATTTCAACACCCATAAACTTGAGCTTATCGCATACACGGTCTCTGTACTGCGGATTGTTTTCACCGATACCGCCTGTAAATACGATTGCATCAACGCCGCCCATGGCTGCTGCATAGCTGCCTATGTACTTTGTAAGCTGGTGGCAGAGCATTGACTCAACGAGCTTTGCTCTCTCGTCGCCTTCCTTAGCACGTGATTCGATCGTTCTGTTGTCACTTGTGCCGCAGATGCCGAGCATACCTGACTTCTTGTTCATCACAGCGTCCATCTGATCAGGTGTGAGACCTTCCTTCTTCATAATGATAGGAACGATAGCCGGGTCGATTGAACCGCAGCGTGTACCCATCATAATACCTTCAAGAGGTGTAACACCCATTGTTGTATCAAAGCACTTACCGTCAACAACAGCTGAGATAGATGAACCGTTGCCAAGGTGGCATGTGATAACCTTGCTGTGCTCAGGATTGCCGAGGAGCTCGATGGTCTTGCCGCTTACGAAACGGTGAGATGTACCGTGGAAGCCGTAGCGACGGATACCGTACTTCTCATAATACTCGTACGGAAGAGCGTACATATATGCGTAATCCGGCATTGTCCGATGGAAACCTGTATCAAAAACAGCTACCTGAGGAACATCCTTCATAATAGCCTGACAAGCCTTGATACCTGTAAGGTTTGCAGGGTTGTGGAGAGGACCCCACTCGAAGCACTCTTTGATAGTCTCTTCAACTTCGTCTGTAACAAGGACAGAACCGCTGAACTTCTCAGCACCGTGGAGAACACGGTGACCTACAGCATCGATCTCGCTCATTGAAGCGATAACACCGTTTTCAGCACTTGTAAGTGCATCAACAACAACCTTAATTGCTGTAGCGTGGTCAGGCATAGCAACCGGCTTGTCCTTAATATTTTTGCTTTCGTCTGCAGGAACCTTATGTGTAAACGCACTGTTGTCGTTACCAAGCTGTTCGCAGATACCTTTTGCAAGAACTGCTTC
>JAGBFD010000168.1 GCA_017936645.1 Clostridia bacterium | reverse complement strand
TTATGAATACTCACTATGGTGCGAGAGACGGGACTTGAACCCGTACGGGATTACCACACGCCCCTCAAACGTGCGCGTCTGCCGATTCCGCCACTCTCGCATATTCGGTTGTGTCCCTCACGGAACGTTACCTATTATAACAAAGCAGCTATCATTTGTCAACACTTTTTTTGCAATATTTTTAAATATTTTTTCGGGTCGGAAAACATCGTAAAATGCTTATCCGACCCGTTAATTTTTATGATTATGAAGCCTTCATTTTAAGTCTGAGCTTGTCCGCTATCATTGCTATAAATTCGGAATTTGTAGGCTTACCTCTCGAAGACTGTATTGTATATCCGAAGTACGAACTGAGTACATCTACGTCTCCCCTGTCCCAAGCTACTTCTATGGCGTGACGAATCGCACGTTCAACTCTTGAGGATGTTGTTTTAAAAGTTTTTGCTACTGTCGGATAGAGAATCTTCGTTACCGAACCCATCATATCGGAGTTATTTACCGAAAGAATGATTGCTTCTCTGAGATAAGTATAACCCTTGATATGTGCAGGAACACCAATCTGATGCATTATTTCAGATACGACTACTTCTATATCAGTAGACGGTGCTTTGTACTGATATCCGTTCACTTTCCATCCGGTCATTTGAGATATACGCTGAGTAAGAACATCGACGTCCACAGGCTTCAGAAAATAATAATCAGCACCGCTTGACAGAATCTCGTTTTCAAAATGAGGGTTATCTACACTTGACAAGACAATCGTCAGAGGCTTCTTGATGTCCGTCATTTCTGACATCTGCTTCATAACCCCTAACGCATCGACATGTAGCATAAACGCATCCATAACCACTATGTCAGGCTTTTCAAATCTGAGACGTGTCAGAACTTGAGATCCGTCCTTATCCGAAAGAACTGTTTCAAAGCCATAAGAATTCAGCAACCGCATACAATTCTGACCGAATTCATTGTTTTCTGCTATTAAGATTTTTAAATTATTTTGCATGGAAATTACCTCCGTGAATTATTTTCACGTTTATATTACCATTTATTGTCATTTATGTCAATATATTTTTGACATTTTATGGTAATATTTTTCCATACACTACATTCATGCCGTTGTTTATGATGCTTTACTGTACGATTCGGGATTGATATCCGCTGCCGTTTCGAGCATATCCTCTGCAAGAATCCCGTAGCCTTCGGTGCAGTCATCAAGAAATACATGAGTGACTGCACCTACCAGCATTCCGTTCTGTATAATCGGACTACCTGACATCCCCTGTACGATTCCGCCTGTTTTTTCTATCAGACTCTTATCCGTAACCTTAAGAGTAAGGTTACGCTGATTCCGTGTGTCAGAACTGAAAACTTTGGTAATCATCACATCGTAAAACTTAGGACCGGATTCGTCGACCGTACAGATTATCTGAGCAGCGCCTTCTTTCACTTCTCTTTTCAGTGCAACAGGTACAGTATCTGCTGACTTATCATATTCTTTCATAACACCGTAAATTCCGGTATTTCCGTTGATATATAAGTCACCGATAATACCTGTCGAAAAAACTCCGCAGAGCTCACCTGCGCTGCCTGACGAGCCTTTATAACATCCGTTCACCGTAGCCTCAACTGCATCACCGCCTGCAAGCGGCATCACCTCACCTGTGTCGACATCGCACACAGCGTGACCAAGACCTGCAAAAATCCCGTTATTACGGTCATACCAGGAAATCGTTCCGATTCCTGCTGTGCTGTCACGAATCCACAAACCACCCTTGTATGAGGAATCGTCAGCCAAAACGGGTGTAAAAACTATCTCTTTGAGCTGACCGCCACGTTCTATCTGCATTTTAAGACTTTCGCCTTTACTGCTTGAAAAGATCGCTGATAATTCCTTGTTACGAGTTATACTGACTCCGTTAACAGAAATAATCATATCTCCCTCTTTAAGTCCTGCGTTTCTGCCCGGACTTACGTTACCCGACGGGGTAGTTACCTCGTCTATGCGGATAACCATCACACCTCTTGTATACAGGCGTATTCCGAATACATTGCCACCCGGTACAACGTATTTCCTCTGTGTAACGGTAACCTTTGCCTTTTTTATCGGAAAGATGTTAAAAAGCTTTATAGAGGTAACATATTCATCCTCAATAGCATCCGGACTCTTTGCTGAAATACCTGTTAACGCCTGACACACGTAGGTTTTTCCGACATTCATACGGTCATATTCAGTTACTGACATTTCATCAGGTATCCTGATGTAGCCTACCATCAGAAGCATCATTATCGCACTTACAGCAAAAAAACAGACCACACTGAAAATACGAATGCACTTTCGCATGAAAAGCACCTCCGAAATTAGTGTGGACAAAAAATTAAAATATATTAAAAAATTAAAAAATAAAAAGGTGCTGTCCGAAAACAGCACCCTGATAAGATCAATCAGTCACCGGAAGTGATTCAATCATCTCTATCATATTGATATAGTAAGTCATCACAGTTTCCTCTGAGACACCTATTCCTATTGCATTACCGTGGTCACCTATGCTTACCGGCATTACATTCCAGATACCTGACGGAATGTTATCCGCTTCATAGTCCTTGTGCGGTGCATTGAACGGATAAAGTGCAGAATTAACACTTACAAGACCGTCATTTGCATACCATTCTTCAGTAATCTCATAGTCGGTAATGCGGTTATTATTAAAACTACCGATCATAAAAGCAAAAGGCTGAAGAACAGCAAAAGTACTTGCAATCGGAGCATATGTTCCGATAAGCGGAATTTCCGTCGATGAGTCAAACGCATAGGAGAAATAATACGTATCTTCGTCCATTTCAATAAAATCATTAAGCTCAACTAAGGTATCAGGGGCCATATCATACATAGCCGTATCTTCCCAATGATTAAGCATCACAACCATAGATTCAAGCATACGTTGCTCATTCGGTTTTTCACCAGGAACATATGTAAGACCAAACTGCTCAAGATGGAAATCGACATATCCGTTCAACGGAGAACGTCCCAAAACACCCGCATAAGTATACGCACATATCGTAAGCAAGAGAGAAATATTAAGCTGATCAGCAACATAATATAACGTTGTACCATTGTTCGGTGAACAAATAGTAACCACCGAATTCACATAATCAGCTTTTCCACCCTTAAACAGCGGTGAACAATCTTCAGGAGAAGCAGCCATCTCTTCAGCACTACCCTGAGAGAGAAGTGCCTGAAGAAGTCTTACAGTATTTCCTCCGAAACTGTGACCAATGAGATTGATTTTATTGACAAGACCGTTTTCATCAGTTTCGCCCCAACCTTCTATCATCGGTTTATCATACGTTCTTCCGTAGCGGTCATGATTATGTTTTTCTGCATGAGCAGCACCGTAGTCAACAGTAGTACCCGTCAGCTGAGCATAAAGTTCGCAAGCTCTATCCCAATTACTGGAAAACGGTCCGACAGAAGCGGCATAACACTCATAACCTTCTTCATTAAGTTCCTTTACGAGATTGCATGCAGTTCCGCCCCAATACGCAAGGTCCTGATTTATACCTTCATCCTCACCCCAACCGAGAAAACCGTGAACGAAAACATACGGATAAGACTTATGCACGTTTATGTCAGATTTTTCCTCCGGTAAAACAAAACCGGGCACAAAATTGACAAACAACATAACAAAAGAAACCCAGATTGAAATAATCGATTGCATAAAAACACCTCACTATATACTGTATATATTGATATTTTAATACAACATATCGTAAGTGTCAATATTTTTTTGTAAGTAATGTACAATAAAAGTCCACAAAGATGTCATATATGTCGATTAAATATCAAGAATATTCAAAGATGTTTCCGGGTTTATTCTGCGATTTACTTCACCGTTTAAAACATTTACATAAATTTCAGCTGTTATGCTTATAACGGCCCGGTTAAGATGTCCCCCGTAAAATTTTATAATTCTCATCAGAAAGAGCTATATGCAGATGAAGATACGGTATACCGTCTTTTCTCGTAATATTTCCGTTAAGAGAAATCATTTCAAACTGCTGATTGAAAATTTTGGTAAAATAACGCTTTTCTTCCAAAGAATAATATCCTACATCCACATCATTTACAGCACCTAAGCCTTGTACAGTTGCTGATTTAATATCCTCTTGCATTACAAAGTTCTGTAAGAGACGTTATAATCTCATCACCTACATCTAATCTTACAACGAATACATCGTTAATTCTTTTATATTCCATAATACCTCCATAAAAAAAGACGGCATAACGCCGTCTTTTCATTATACGTTTGCTTCAAGATATTCAACTACATCTTTAACTGTAACGAGTGTAGGAAGAACTCTGTCAGGAATTGTGATCTCATACTTTTCTTCGATAAGACAAATCATATCGAAAAGTTCGAAAGAGTTAAGACCAAGGTCTGATGTAAGCACGTCATCCGGGTTAACTTCTGTGATACGTCCGTCTGTGTAGTCATTGAGCATTTCGAGCAAGTCGTTTCTGATATCCATAGCAAATTTCCTTTCTTTTTCATATATTATTTAGAGGCTGCAGCTTTTTCTTCTTTTCGCTTGCGCCAAATTTCATTGAATATTTCCTCGGTTGCGAGTGAAACTTTTGTAACTGAGAATTCATCAGCATGCGGATATACATACCATGTATCATCAAGAGTATTAAGGTCAATGCAGTCCTTGTACTGACCGAAACGATAATTGTATTCAACGTGAACAGCATACTGTCCTGCTGAATCAATCTTCATCTCAAACGGTTTGCCGTCATAATCTCTGATACCCGTAACATGGAAACCGTTCATATCATGAACAATCTTACCGTTACCCAGACGAACATATCCTTTTGAGTTAGGAAGATCGTTAACATGGCATTCGCTTTCAAAGCGATATGTACCTGCCAGTACTTCTTTCTTTACTTGTTCGCGTTCCCATTTATACCAGTCACTTGCGAACTTAAACTCCGTCTTACCCTTATCAGCAACAAGTTCACCGTACTCATTAAGAGTCCATGACTTTCCGCAATGTTCGCAGAAAATCTTTGTTCCCTTAGAATTCATCTTGTACTCAGTCATACAACTCGGGCACTGATAAAGAACCTTGTGAAGACCTTCAGCACGCTTTCTGTAAGACATTTTTACCCTGTTTTCACTCTGCCAACGGAAATCATCATTATACATTGCCTCTCTGCACTTGGCAGTAATTTCATCAGGGGTCATTTCCTTGATTTCATCAGGAGTAAGAATCTGCTCCATTGTAGTATGAAGTCCTGTAACAAATCGCTTCTTGTGATCGCCCCAGAACGGATCATAAATATGATGACCCTTACAGTTAAGAACTACAACCGGCACTTTGTGATGCTTGATAAGCTGACCGATTGCATCAGGGATAACCTCAGTAACACCGCAAAGTGAATATCTCGCTTCAGCATAAATGCCGAAAATCTGATTTTCTTTGAGAGCCTGTCTTGCAACTCTCAACAAACTGATATCTGCAGTATACTTTCTTTTCGGGACAGTACCTGCAATACGCAGAAGATGTTCTCTTCCGATATAGTCGTCAACTGCTGCCGGATGAATCGCTCTGAAAGGCGCAATGGCAGCCATCATAACATAGAAATCGTAGAAAGAGTTATGGTTGCATAACATAATATACGGCGGTTTAAGGCCTTTCATTCTGATTTTCTCTATCTTTTCAAGATGATGAGCTCTTCTGATATTACAGTAAGCCCAGACAATAGGCAACATAAAAGCCCTCGCCTTAACAACAGGCTTATTTATATCAAATTTCTTGGTTTCAGGAGCGCCGCCACGAACATATCTGCCGTATTCTTTTGACACTACACATACACCTCCATTGTAACATTGGGTCGATTATATCATAACCTCTTACAATAAATCAACCCAAAATCAAAAATACTATGATTTTTACAAAAAAGACAATAAAAGCTAATTTTCTTTATACAAATTAAAACAAAACCCATGGGAATTTTTGCTTATCCGGTTCAGACTCAAAAGCCATCTCTGCTGAATTGTACAAAAACGAGATTTTGCTTGACCATAACGCAACGGTACAACGGTTATCTCTGCTTCCGTACTTTCCGTCACCGACCAACGGCATTTTCCGGGAGGCAAACTGTACTCTTATCTGGTGTGACCGTCCCGTATGCAGCAATACGCTGACCAAAGACATATCATCCCTTTCTGCGAGTACATCATACTCCAGAACAGCTTTCTTTACCCCTTTACGCAGACGTTTTACGACATAGCTTTTATTCTTTGCCGAATCTTTAAAAAGCAAATCTTCCAGTACACCGTGTTTTTCTTCCGGTTTACCGCAGACAGCTGCAATATAATGCTTTCTGAAATTTCCGTCGGTGATTTGCTTTGACAAAGAAGCGGCAGTTTTAGAATTCTTGGCAAAGACCATTGTACCGCCTACTGCAGTATCAAGGCGATGCACAGGGTATATCCCGGACTTCGACTGTTCCGCAAGGATTTTTACCATATCTTCAGCCCTGTCATTTTGTGACGGAATACCAACGGGTTTCACACAAACCACTAAATCATCATTTTCAAAAAGAATATCAATCATCATTAACACACTCAGCAAGCTTCTCTGTTATCTTTTTAAGCTTGGACATTTCCTTTATCAGTGCAAGTATCTGCATTGTGTTCGCTCCGTTTTTTATTTCTTCGGTAGCAGATGAAGCAAGAACTTTCAGATCTTCAATACGGCATTTAAGTGCTTCCTTTTCATCTTCGGGCATACGGATATCTTTCTTTTTATTTTTGAGAGCCGTATTCAGAACTTCCTCAATATCCGAAATTTCATCAGTAAGGTCAGATAACTCTTCAATACCTGTTGCTCTTCCATTTTCATCTCTTAAAATCATAAAATTCACCAACCTAAAAAACAAGCACAGAAACAAATCTGTGCTTGAAAAATATAATAAATTATTTCTGTTCCTGAAGGAACTTGAAGCTCAGAGCTCCTACATCCTTGCTGAGAGTTGCAACTGCATCATCAAGAGCTTCTCTGTTATATACAATCGACTTAACTTCTTTACCCTCTGCATCAAGGTAAATATATACCATATAAGCACCCTTGAAGTAGCCGAGCTTATCTCTCATCATCTGCATAACATCTACAGTTACACCGATATATGCAGCGGCCTCTTCCTCAGTGAGATAATCATCGCTTAAAGACGCTGAAGCTGAAACGCTTTCGGGATCAACATTTTTTGAAGTATTTCTGCCTACAAGTGCATATGTAAGACAAAGTGCTGCAACACATATAAGTGCTACTACAGAAGAAATAATAGTTTTAGTCATATCATTAGCCTTTCTTTCCATATATTTTCTACTCCTTAAAACAAGTATGCAGTAATAATAACACATATCAGATAATATTTCAATTAATTTTTGAAAATATTTGATACAGTATTATTCCCAATCTTTCCACACTTCAGGTTTGTACCCTACTGTTGCTTTTTTACCATTTCTGACAATAGGAGTTCTGAATAAGGACTGATTCTCAAGCAATTTTTCTTCAATAGCTTCCTTGCTTGCCAGATACTTTATAAAGCAATCCTCATAAGCCTTTGATTTTTCATCTATGAGTTCGTCCATTCCGCCCACAGCGTTTTTGATGTTGCGGTACTCCCCTTCACTCATTCCGTACTTCACAAGATCGACGAACTGATACTTGATTCGCCTTTCTTTGAAGTATCTTTCTGCCTTCTTTGTATCGAAGCATTTAGCTTTTCCGTAAATCTGTATATTCATAACAATCACCCTGAAAATTTATTCTTGATAATTATACTTTAAAATGCTAATATTGTAAAGGGTGATTTAATTTGTTTATCAGCTGTCCCGAATACATTAACACGGCTTTCAGACTGCTTGAAAAAAGCGGTTTTAAAGCTTATGCCGTAGGAGGATGTGTCCGTGATTCATTGCTCGGCAAAACTCCTGATGACTGGGATATGACATCATCATCCACGCCCGAAGAAACCATGAAGGTATTCAAAGATTTCCGTGTAATACCTACAGGTATCAAGCACGGTACTGTTACCGTTGTAATTGACGGTAATCATATTGAAATAACCACGATGCGCATAGACGGAGAATATCACGATAACAGACGTCCTGATGAGGTTGAGTTCACATCTGATATAGAAAAGGATCTCAGCAGACGTGACTTCACGGTAAATGCCATGGCATATAACCACACTGACGGTCTGATTGATATTTTCGGCGGCCAATCTGATCTGAAAAAAAGAATAATTCGTTGTGTAGGTAATCCTGACAAAAGATTTAACGAAGATGCCTTGAGAATAATCCGTGCTTTACGTTTTGCCTGCGTGCTTGATTTTGAAATTGCAAAAGAAACTTCTGAAAGCATACTCAAAAATATCGAATTGATAAACAACGTGGCTAATGAACGTATCCGTGTCGAGCTTCTTAAACTGCTTCAGGGAACCGCAGTAGGAAAAATCATTGACGATTATAAAGAAGTTATTTTTACAATAATACCTGAATTACGTGTTCTTGACGGTTTTCCTCAGAACACACCTTACCATATATATGATGTGTGGACACACACCGTCAAAGTCGTCTCGAACGTACGCAACACGCCTGAACTCCGTGTAGCCGCCCTGCTTCACGATATCGGCAAACCCGAATGCTTCACCACAGACAGCAACGGGCTCGCTCACTTCAAAGGGCATCCCGCTTCAAGTGCAGAAACAGCCGTAAAAATACTGAAAAATCTTCGCTTTTCAAACGAATTCATCCGTACGGTTTATGATATCATTCTTCTTCACGATATGTATCCTGACAGAAATAAGACAACGGTTGCCAAATATTGCTCAATGTACTCCCCCGATACACTTAAGCTGACTCTTGATCTTATGCGTGGTGATACGGCCGGTAAAAACCCTGCTTTTCATAAAGATCAATACGCTTTATACGATCTCGCAGAAAAGCAAATCGACGAAATCATTGAATCGGGACTTTGTCTGCAACTCTCCGGACTCAGCATCAACGGTGAAGATGTACACGCAATCGGATTCCGAGGAAAAGAAATCGGTAATGTTCTCAATTCCCTGCTGACAATGGTTATTGAAGAAAAAATACCTAACAAAAAAGACATTTTACTCAGTACTGCAATCAAGTTAAAAAATAATTAAAAAAGTTTTAAAAAAGGCTTGACAACCCGAAAGGTTTTTGATATAATTTCACTCGTTCGCTGAGGACAAAAACCGAATATGCGAGAGTGGCGGAATCGGCAGACGCGCACGTTTGAGGGGCGTGTGGTAATCCCGTACGGGTTCAAGTCCCGTCTCTCGCACCATATTGAGTAT
>JAGBFD010000019.1 GCA_017936645.1 Clostridia bacterium | reverse complement strand
TGTAGCAACACGAGCGATGTCGTTTGAAGATGTAACAGGCTTTGAGTTGCCCTTGACAGCGTCAACTGTTGCGTCAACTGCAACCTTGATGCCCTTCTTTACTACCATCGGGTTTGCGCCTGCTGCAACGTTCTTCATACCTTCGCGAACGAGAGCCTGTGCAAGGAGAGTAGCTGTTGTTGTACCGTCACCTGCAACGTCGTTTGTCTTTGTTGCAACTTCCTTGACGAGCTGTGCGCCCATATTCTCAAACGGATCCTCAAGCTCAACGTCCTTAGCGATCGTAACACCGTCGTTTGTGATGAGGGGGGCACCGTATTTCTTATCAAGAACTACGTTTCTGCCCTTGGGTCCGAGTGTGATTTTAACTGTATCGGCGAGTTTGTCGATACCGTTCTGTAAAGCCTTACGAGCTTCCTCACCGTAAATAATCTGTTTTGCCATAATTAAAAGCCTCCCTTATTCAACAATAGCAAGAATGTCGCTCTGGCGTACGATGATGTACTCTTCTTTGTTGAGCTTGACTTCTGTGCCTGCGTATTTGCTTGTGATTACTTTGTCGCCAACCTTGACGTACATTTCAACTTCCTTACCGTCAACGATACCGCCGGGGCCTACTGCAAGAACTTCTGCAACCTGCGGCTTTTCCTTTGAAGCAGCTGCGAGGATGATACCGCTCTGGGTTGTCTCCTCAAGCTCTGTCATCTTAACCACAACACGGTCTGCAAGTGGTCTGATATTCATAAAAATTCCTCCTATGAAAAAATGTTAAAAATTAGTTTTGGCACTCTCTTGCGTTGAGTGCTAAACCTATTTTAGCCACATTTACTGAAAAAATCAACCCCTTTTCTAAAATTTAACAATTTCATAATATTTATGCTTATTTTCCGTTCTTTACTACTGATAAAAATAGTGGTATCATATTTATAATTGATAAAAGCAGGTGATTGTATGCAGATCGGCATTTCGTCCTCGTGTCTTTATCCCTTGCAGACAGAAGAGTCTTTGAAAACTGTCGGTGAGCTTGGGGCAAAGACGGCTGAGATTTTCTTTAACTCTTATTCTGAACTGAAAAAACCTCTCCTCAGCGAAATTAAAAGTATAAAAGATTACTACGGCATCAATGTCCGCTCGATTCATCCGTTTACCTCTGCATATGAGGCGGTGCTGTTTTTCGGAGGCTATGAGCGAAGACTGACTGACGGAATTGAATTTTACAAAAGCTACTTTGAGGCAGCAAATGAGCTTGGTGCAGAAATGGTGGTTCTTCACGGCGGAAGGGTTTACCTTGAAATGACTCCTGAGAAGTATGCCGAAAGCTACGTCCCTCTTCACGAAGCGGCATTGCGAGAGGGGATACACATCGCACACGAAAATATTCATAATCATCATTGCGGAAATCCTTTATTTATGAAAGCTCTGGCAGATTTGATCGGAGATGAATTCCGTATGGTGCTTGATGTAAAACAGTGCAGACGTTGCGGTGAAAGTGCATACGATTTCATAAATCTGCTTGGTGACAGGATTTATCAGGTGCATATAAGCGACGGTTTTCCGGGCAGAGATTGCCTTGCTCCCGGAGTGGGTGAATATGATTTTGAAAAACTTTTTTCTGCACTTCAAGGTGCGGGATATGATAAAACAGCTATCATCGAGCTTTATCGTCAGAATTTCGGTGAGGTTGAAGAATTAAGAACAGCGAAAAGCTATTTGGAAAATCTCTTATAAAAAGAGATGGACTCAGAGGTGATCGAATGAAAAAGCAATACAAAGCTTTGATATGTGTTATCGTTTTAGAATTTGTACTTCTCTTAGTGTTAGATCAAAGTATGCTTGTTGTCAGATCCTGGATAGGAAATGCAGTCGGAACATTTATTTTCTTGTTGCCTATTCAGATACTATTATTTTTATTAAGTAAAGATAACAAGTTTACAAAAAGCAAAAGACTGGTATTTAAAATAATATTTATGTTTACGAATGTATGCTATGTTTTAGGGGGAATTGCAACATTTATAGAAAGAATGGTTAGGTAAAGTAGCACAGAGCCATCCCCTGTCTGATAAGGAGGTTGAATCTATAATAGAGTTCCTTTTTGGCTTTACACTATGGTGGTGTTGGTATTGATTCCGCTTGCTATCTATGAGTATAAAACCAAAACTAAGAAAGAATATCCTAATCATCCCCTAAAATATGTAATTGTTCCGGCGATTACATTTTTGATAATATCTTGCTTTAAAAAACTTTCTCAAGAAGTCGAGCTTGGTGAGATATGGACAAAAGTTATTAATATTTCAATGATCACTACAGGTGTTCTGACCGTTTTAAGCTTTATATTCATGTACTATTTATTAATCAAGCATAATTATTTTACTCCTGAAGCACTTGATAGATTAAAAAAATTCATTACTCCTCTTTTGATAGTTTTTCTTCTTTGCGTTGCAGTCTATGTGATTCTTTAAAGGTAGCACAGGGGAAGGCTTTACTATATCTTGAAAATCTCTCATAAAAATATTGAAATTGCATATTAATGTATGATATAATACTATAAATAATGTGCTATTATGCGCTAAGTGTAAGGAAGTGACTGATATGAAGTGCCCGTTTTGCGGTTTTTCAGAGAGCAAGGTTATCGACTCCCGTCCCACAGATGAAGGTGAACGCATCCGCCGTCGCAGAGAGTGTACGAGCTGTGCGAAGAGATTCACAACGTATGAGGTAATCGAAAGTGTGCCGATCATCGTTGTCAAAAAGGATAAGTCAAGAGAGTCTTTTGACCGTGCAAAGTTATTCAACGGTCTTTTGAGAGCTTGTGAAAAGCGACCCGTTTCTATCGATACGATCGAAAAGATCGTGGACGAAATCGAGCTTACTCTTCAGAATTCACTCGACCGTGAAGTTACTGCTACACGTATAGGCGAGCTGGCGATGGATAAGCTTAAGGATACTGACGAAGTTGCGTATGTACGCTTCGCTTCGGTTTACCGCCAGTTTAAGGATATAAACACATTTATGGATGAACTTGCAAAGCTCCTTGGTGAGAAAAATTAATTTTGGAGGGATAGTGTTATGAGTAAGAAAAAGGCAGTAGCAGCAGTAGCTCTCGGTGTGACTGCAGCAGCGGTTGCAGGTAATCTCGCTTGTAATTATGCGATCAAGCGTCCGGACCCTCTCAAAGAACCGGACCCCGAAACACGTGAAGTATACATAAAACGAGCAGAAATCAGAGAAAGAAATAACCGTAATTTCTATAAATGCGAGCCTGAAGATCTCTCAATTAAAGCAGTAAACGGCGACAATATGAGAGCATGGTTCCTTCCTGCTGAAAAGGAGACGAACCGCTTCGTTATCTGCGTTCACGGCTATAAGTGTAACGGACCTGACGAATTCAGCCATATGGCACCGTTCTACCACAATGACCTCGGTTACAATTACCTTCTTCCTGACCTTACGGGTCACGGCAGAAGTGAGGGCGACTATATCGGCTTCGGTGCACCTGATGCAAAAAATATCCTTTTGTGGGTAGACTATCTTATAAACCGTTTCGGCAGCGATATTGAAATCATCCTTCACGGTATCTCAATGGGCGCAGCGACAGTTATGAACTGTAACGAGATGTCACCGCCCGATCAGGTCAAGATCATCATTGAGGACTGCGGATTTACCAGCGCATCGGAAATTATGAATCTTAAGCTTAAGGATATGATTGGCTTTAAGTTTATGCCGATCGTAAAAATCGGAAGCGTATTCAGCAAGTTAAAGGCAGGATATTTCTTTGAGGAGAGCAATCCTCTTAAGAATATGAATAAGGCAAAAAATCCGATCCTCTTTATCCACGGTGATCAGGATCAGGTCGTTCCGTTTGAACACGGACAGCGTCTTTATGATGCTTGCACCGTTGAAAAAGACTGTATGTGGGTTCCGAACACAGTTCATGCTTTCAGTTACTACAACGCGAAGGAAGAGTATGAAGCAAAGATAAAGGAATTCATTGCGAAGCATATGGATAAAAAAGAAACGGTTGAGGCTTAATTTAACGTAATATAAAAGGGCACGGAAGTGCCCTTTAAAATTGGAGGCACTCAGAGTCACAATGGCACTATATAATGATTTATCAAAAGAAGAATTACTTTCACTTAAAAGTGAACTTGAAAAAAAATATGAAGATTTCAAAAAGCTTGGTCTGAAGCTTGATATGTCAAGAGGTAAGCCGAATAAGGAACAGCTTGACCTTAGCAACGGACTTCTCGACGTTTTTGTATCAACCAGCGATTTTAAAACTGTTGACGGTTTTGACACAAGAAACTACGGTCTTCTTCTCGGCATCCCTGAGGCAAGAGAGCTTTTTGCTGATCTTATGGGTGTTGAATCGAAGAACGTGGTTATGTACGGAACTGCGAGTCTTACGATTATGTACGACTATATTTCACAGTGTATGGTTATGGGCAGCGGCGGTGAGCCGTGGATGAAGCAGGGCAGGATTAAATTCCTTTGTCCCGCACCGGGTTATGACAGACATTTCTCAATTCTTGAGCATTTCGGTATTGATCTGATTGCCATCAGAATGAAAGACGACGGACCGGATATGGATGCAATTGAAGAATTGGTAAAGGATAGTAGTGTAAAAGGTATTTTCTGCGTTCCGAAGTATTCAAACCCCGACGGTATTACTTTCTCAGATGAGGTTGTAAGACGTTTTGCAGCACTTAAGCCTGCAGCAGACGATTTCAGAGTTATCTGGGACAATGCATATATCGTGCACGATATTACAGATACACCCGATGAGCTTCTCAATATTTTTGATGTCGCTAAGGAATACGGCAGCGAAGATATGTTTATTGAGGTCTGCTCAACTTCAAAGATTACCTTTGCAGGAGCAGGTGTTTCTGCTATTGCGGCATCTGAAAAGAACATTGATGCAATTCTCAGCAGAATGACAGTACAGACTATCTCACACGATAAGATGAATCAGATGAGACACGTAAGATTCTTTAAGAATCTTGACGGCATCAAGGCTCATATGAAGAAGCACGCTGCAATTCTCAGACCTAAATTCGAGGCTGTAACAAGTGGCTTTGCAAGAGAGTTTGAGGGAACAGGTATCGCACATTGGAAGAATCCGAACGGCGGATATTTCGTAAGTCTTTACGTTATGAAAGGCTGTGCGATGCGTGTAGGTGAGCTCTGTAAGGATGCAGGACTCACTCTTACAACTGTAGGTGCAACTTATCCGTACGGTATCGATCCTTATGACAGCAACATCAGAATTGCACCGTCATTTCCTGAGCTTGATGAGCTTAACAAAGCGGTTGAGCTTCTTTGCGTATGCGTTAAGCTTGCAGCTGTTGAAAAGCTTTTGAAAGATTATGATATATAAAGAGTGGTTGAAATATGACTCGTCCGTTATATGATGTCAGGGAATTCCATACATTCCGTGAACTTCTTACTCAAAGTATGGCCCTCTACGGCAACAGTCCTGCTTTTAAGGTGAAAAATGCTGTAGGACAGATAGAAGATATCAGCTATGATCAGTATCATGATGACGTGTTCTCTCTTGGTACAGCATTGCTGTCACTCGGACTCAAAGACTGCAGGATTGCTATTGCGGGTGCAAGCAGCTATAAGTGGTGTATGAGCTATATGGCTGTTGTGTGCGGTGCAGGCGTTGCTGTACCGACAGACAAAGAGCTTCCGTTTGCGGACATCAAAAGCATTCTTGAAGTTTCTGAGTCGAAAGCTATTATTTTTGATAAAAAATTCGGCAAGAAGATTCTTGATCACCGTGACGAACTGCCTCAGGATATGGTTTACATCTGTATGGATTTAGCTGAGGACGACGGTGACATTCTTTCTCTCAATGCACTTGTGAAAAAAGGTGCTCAGCTCATCTCGGGCGGAGATGAATCGTATATAAACCTTCAGCCTGACGGCAACAAGCTGACTGTTCTTCTCTTTACATCAGGTACTACCGGGATGTCAAAGGCAGTTATGCTCAGCGCACGTAATATCTGCTCAGACATAATGTCGATTATGGGCGTTGTTAAAATCAACAAGGGCGAAAAGATAATGTCTGTTCTGCCCATACATCACACTTATGAGTGTACGGTTACTTTCCTTTGCTGTATCTATGGCGGGGTTACTATTTGTTTCTGCGAAGGTGTAAGATACATTACAAAAAACCTTGATGAATACAAGCCGGACATTCTCATCGTTGTTCCGCTTATAATCGAGAAGTTTTACTCCCGTATTCAGAAAGCACTCGAAAAAGAAAAGGGTGCAAAAGCTAAAATAGGTGTTGCGAGTAAGATTTATAAGGCGGCAAAGAAAGTCGGCATTGATACGAGTGATCTGTTTTTTAAGAAAATCAAAGATGCGTTCGGAGGCAATATCCGTCTGATTATCTCAGGTGCAGCGGCAATTGATCCGAAAGTTCTTGAAGATATGAATAAATACGGAATCAGAACGTTTCAGGGATACGGTCTTACGGAGTGTTCTCCTATAGTGATTTGTAACAGCGATAAAGAAGGTAAGCACGCTTCGATCGGCAGACCGATTCCGAATGTTGAGGCGAAACTTGTTAACTGTGACGAAAACGGCATCGGTGAGCTTTGCGTCAAAGGTCCGATGATTATGCTCGGTTACTATAAAAACGAGGAAGCTACAAAAGCTGTTTTTGACTACGACGGTTGGTTCCATACAGGTGACCTTGCGAGGGTCGACAAGGATGGTTACTATTATATCTGCGGAAGAAGCAAAAACGTTATCGTTACACGAAACGGTAAAAATATTTATCCTGAAGAGCTTGAAGCACTTCTTCTTAAAGAAAAAGTGGTCAAGGAATGTATGGTCGTAGGCTCAGAAGTTGACAAGGAAGGCACGGTAGTAAAAGCAAGAATATTCCCTGATGTGAGCGTGATTTCAGCTGAAACAGGCAATGTAAATGTAACTGCTGAAGAAATTCAGAAAGCGGTTAAAAAGGCTGTGAGAAATGTCAATGAGCAGGTCGTTGCTTATAAAGCAATCAGAGATATAGAGATAATGGAAAAAGAGTTTGCGAAGACTACTACAGCAAAAATAAAAAGAAATCAGTAATAATATAAAATCTCTTCTCATAGTGTTCAATGAGGAGGGATTTTTTATGCACAAAAAGAAAAGAACGAAAGCTAAATCCCACAACCAAACTTTAAAAAACTACGTTTTGAAAACGGCTATAGGCTCAGCGGTAGGTATGGGTGTGTTTTTCCTGTTTGCACTTGCAGCAGCTTTTGTACTGTGGAAAAAGGATGCCGATACGTCAAGTTTCAAGTATGTTATGTTTGCTCTTGCGGCACTTTCAGGATTCATTGGAGGATTTACAGCGGTAAGACCTGTAAGAGAAAAGGGTCTTATATTTGGTGCCTTGAGTGCATTACCGACGTGTGTCGTGCTGACAGCCGTTTCTATGTTAATTTCAAAAAACGGTCTTGCGGTGACAGGATGGATTTTTATCGTTCTGGATATTCTGTTTGCTGCGATAGGCGGTATCGTTGCGGTAAATAAACGTAAATAAAGTTTACAAAGTGCCGACTGTTGTGTTAAAATGATAAAAACGCAACGGAGGTACATAAAATGGAATTTCAGACTAAACAAATTTCTTCTTTAAGTAAAGTTTATCTTGACGGTAAAGGCGAGTTTTATGAAATAAAAAAAGAAAAAGTACTCAAGGGTGAACGCTTCTCGTACCAGATTGCATATAAGGCGGACGAGAGATTTACTTCAACAGTTAAAATCGAATCCGAGCTCGAAAAATATGTCAGCGTACGTGCCGTAGGTAATGTTCCGTCGGAGCTTCCTTGCTACCCTGATAAGACTCTTTTTGCAGAACGTACGGAACCCGGACTTTTTCCTGATGTACTTTTTCCGGTCGGACAGCATCATTTTATCAAGCCGGGTAACTGGTATGCTTTGTGGATAACAGTCGATCTGCCGTGTGACATAGAGGCAGGTAAATACGATATAAAAGTAAAGATTTATAAAGAAGATGAAGAGCTTTCAGCGAGCAAGTTCACGCTTACGGTTATTGATGCCGTTTTGCCGGAACAGACTCTTATCAATACTGAGTGGTTCCACGCAGATTGTATTGCAGATTATTTCGGCGTTCCTGTTTTTTCAGAGGAGCATTGGGCTCTCATAGAAAAATTTATGGATGCTTTTGTCAGCTGTGGAAATAATATGATTTTGACTCCCGTTTTCACTCCGCCGCTTGATACTGAGATCGGTGGGGAACGTACTACAGTACAGCTTGTCGATGTTAAAAAAGAAAAGGGAAGTTATAATTTTGATTTTGATAAATTCCGTCGTTGGGTAAAAACGGCAAAAAAATGCGGCATAAAGTACGTTGAAATCTCACATCTTTTCTCTCAATGGGGAGCTTTTGCTGCTCCGAAAATTATGGCAGAAGCAGACGGGGAATATAAACGTATTTTTGGTTGGGAAACTGAGGCGGCAGGAGAGGAATATTCTGAATTCCTCCGTGCTTTTCTTCCTGAACTTATCAAGGTTATTGACGAGCTTGAGATAAAAGATGTGACCTACTTCCACATTTCGGACGAGCCGAGTGAGCAACAGATTGAGTCTTACTCAAAGGCGAAGGATGTGGTTGCAGATATGCTCGGAGATTTTACGGTTATAGATGCTCTTTCAGAATACGAAATCTTTGAAAAAGGTATCATCAAGCAGCCGATTCCCTCTACAGCGAGTGTTGAAGAGTTTATAGAAAAAGGTTTTGACAACCGATGGACATATTACTGCTGCGGTCAGGGTGAAGATCTGAGTAACAGGTTTTTCAGTATGCCCCTTTCGGCAACCCGAATTCTCGGCACACAGCTTTACGTTTATGAAATCAAAGGCTTTTTACAATGGGGATTCAATTTCTACAACTCAGCCAAATCTCTGCGACATATCAACCCGTATGAGGTAACGGATGCTGACTGTGCGTTCCCTTCGGGCGATTCATTCCTCGTTTATCCTTACGAAAACGGAGCAGTTATGTCCGTGCGCGGAGAAGTTTTCTTTGAAGGTCTGCAGGATATGAGAGCAATGCAACACCTCGAATCTCTTGTAGGAAGAGAAAAAATACTTAAAAAGTTTGATAAGACTTTCGGTGATATTAAATTCAGGTTCTATCCCAGAGGAACGGAGTCTATGCTTGAAATCCGCAAAGTTGTAAACGATATGATTGCTAAAAATATATAAAGCAAAACGGAGATACCGCAAGGTGTCTCCGTTGTCTGTTTGAACATAAATTCAGTTTTTCCTTAATCCTTTCGGATAATGGTTCTTTGCCGTACCGTTGACAACCTTTACTCCGCCAAGGGTGCAGCCATTAATAAGGACACTTGCCCAACCGTTTTCGCATTGGCAGGGGATGGTGTTTCCTTTGAGATAGCTTTCAGCTTCATCGTGTGTCAGTTCGATCTGCCTTCTGAATTCTTTGCCCATGGCCATAAAAAACTGATGATGAGGAAGGATATAGTTTTTTTGCACAGTTCCGATTGTCACACCGCATGAAAAAGCTATGCCTTTAGGCACAACAAAATCGGATTCGAAATAAACAATGCTGTCCTTATATTTCCTGACACACTTTTTGTCATAGGATACAAGAGTTGAATCAAGAAAATCAAACACGATTTTTTCTTCTGCTTTTGAAAGCTTTTCAAGGGCGTTTTCTCTTTTTATATTTATGTAGTTTGCATTCGTCTTTTTAAGCAATGCGACAAACTGTCCTTCACCTTTTGAAACGTGCGGATAAAAACGACGACAGAATGAAATGTTTTCTGTCTTGCATCCGTCAAAGAAAACTCCGTCAGCAGTAGCTTTTTTGACGTTTTCATTTACCTCGACAAGCTCAAAGTTTTTGTTTTCGGCAAGGAATCTGTCAATGCACATCTCGTTTTCTTCAGGCGAGTAAGTGCAGGTTGAATAAAGAAGGTATCCGCCCTCACAGACAAAATCCTTTGCATAGCTGAGGATTTCATCCTGCCTGTCCGCACAGAGGTTTACGTTTGCGGTACTCCATTCGTTAATTGCGGTTTCATCTTTTCGGAACATTCCTTCGCCTGAACAGGGAGCATCAACGATGACGAGATCGAACTCTTCTCCGAAAAGATTTGAAAGTCTTTTCACATCCGAGCAGGTTGTGATTGCGTTTCTGATTCCCATACGCTCAATGTTGCCCGTGAGAATTTTGCAACGTGACGGAATGATTTCATTGGAAACAAGAAGTCCGTTTTCGAGCTTTGATGCCGCCTGAGTCGATTTTCCGCCCGGAGCAGCACACAGGTCGAGTATTTTCCAATCAGGTTCAATATCAACACTTGCAACGGCACTCATTGCGGCAGGATCCTGGATGTAAATCATTCCTGCGTGATGATAAGGATGGTTTCCGATTCCGTCATAGTCAAAATAGTACGCACCTTCGGCATAGCTGATTTTCTCTCCGCCGAAAGGATTGATTGTGATGAAATCTTTTTCAGATATTTTCTTTGTATTCACTCTGAAAGAACGCACGGGTGACTCGTCGAAAGAGGCGATGAATTTGTCATAATCATCACCGAGCAGGTTTTTCATTCGTGATGTGAATTCAGCAGGTAACATATTTTTCACCTTTACAGAAGATTTGCTTCAATGTTAAACATACAGATTGCGAGTGCAGCAATACTTGCTGTTTCAGTACGCAGGATACGTTTGCCCAGAGAAACGATTTCACCGCCGATATCCCTCGCTTTTTCGATTTCTTTTTCTTCGTAGCCACCTTCGGGGCCGATGAAAATTCCGATAGTCATTCCCGGTGTTACCTGAGAGATTTTTTCTTTCAGTACGACCATACTGTCAGCACACTCGTACGGTACGAGAAGCAGATCAAAGCCTTCTGCTATTTTCAAAGCATCAGAATAGGGGACGGGCTCGTGGATTTCAGGGATAACCGTACGACCCGATTGCTTTGCGGCACTTTCGCTGATTGACTGCCAACGGGAGGTTTTGCTTTTTTTCTTTTTGTCGTCAAGCTTTACTACGCAACGGCTCATCTCTACGGGATAAATCTCGCTGACACCGAGCTCGACACCTTTTTGTATAATAAGCTCCATTTTGTCTGCTTTCGGAAGACCCTGAAAAAGTACAAGCTTTACGGGTAGCTCGTTGCTCATAAGCTGACCGTCTTCGATTACGGCAACTATTCTGTCGTCATACATCTCACTTACGGCACAGCAGTAGCTTCCTCCGTTACCGTCGTTTGCGATAAACTTTTCACCGATTTTCATTCGCAAGACATTTTTGATATGATTAACGTCGCTGCCGGTTACGGTAATATCTTTTTCGGTAATATTTTCAGGTGAAACAAAAAAATGGAACATAGAAAAACTCCTTTGATACATACCTTTAAGTATATTTTAAAGTATATCATCACAATCGGTAATTTTCAATGCATAGATAGTCGGATTTTGCGAAAAGTTTGTTTTAGAATTAAGTTGACTATTCTGATTAATTGGAATATAATAGAAGAACTAACAATGGGGGGCAGAAAAATGAAAAGAAGAGTTTTAGCGTTCCTTTTAACAATTATTACCGTTTTTACGGTTGCAGCAGCTCCTGCAGGGGCTGTCGTTCAGCAGGAAAGACAGAACAGTCGTATCAATATCATCGACATATGGGAAAACGGATATGCGATGCCTGACATAGGTAATATCATTGAGTCAATGTTTACTATCAACAAGCTTATGTATCAGGTGACGGGATTGCCGATATTTTCTGATGAAGTCATCGTTATAACTGTAAATGGCACTATCGGCGGTATTGTTGAAGCGATGTATGAGCAGACAGGTGTTGATTTTAGCAAGATTTATGAAAGTCTTCCGCAGTCAAATCAACTCGCACAGATCGTTACGGAAACCCTTCAGCTCGATATTCCTGCTACACAGGAATATCTTCTGAATGCATCTCGTGCCAGCTTTGCAAAAGGTGATGTATTTTCAGGTGCTGTATTGAGAATGGTTGAGCTTTGGCTCGGCATCGTTGATGAGGTTCACCTTACAACAAAACCGTATCCGCAGCAGCCCGGATGTGAAGAGATCGGTTTTGTCGTAACATACCGTGACGGCAGAACAGAGGCTGTTTATACAGGTATTATTTACGATTCAATAAATAATGTGGTAGCAGGTAAAAACGGAGCACCCGCATTTATGGGTTACTACCTCGACTTGAATCAGAACTATGTTTATACAGGTATTGATGTATGGCAGAGAAATATGGGCTTCAATATTTTCTATGATATTTTCTGCTATCTCACACCGTTCTTCTTCCACTATACTACGCAGAGAATAAAGTTTAATTACGAAGGTAAGGATTGGATGTTCCAGATGTGGAAGGGACGTTATGCTATCGCAAACGGTGGCGAACTCGGCATTTATACCCGTCCTGAAGAAAAAGAAGGCTCGTTCTATGACTGCGGTGCTGATGAAGATATGCTCGTTATGTCTATCGCTGTTTATCACGGTGACGACCTTATCTTTGAGCGTGATCCGATGCTTCATTGGTGGGTAACAGGCTTTGCAATCAGTGATACTGCATACCTGCCCGAAACACTCACACTCGTCGCGACAATCGAAATGAGAGATGAGGAAATGCTCAAGGTGGCAGAAGAAGCTTTCGAACAGAAGCAGAGCGTTCTTGACTACGAGGTAGACGGACTTACGATTTCATTTACATGGTAAAACAAAACTGCTATCGGTTTTCCGATAGCAGTTTTTCTGTTATGAAAAGTTATTTCATATTCTTTTCATAAGACTCGATCATCTTCTTAACCATCTGACCGCCGACAGAACCTGCCTGCTTAGATGTGAGGTCACCGTTGTAACCCTGCTTGAGGTTAACGCCTACTTCAGCAGCAGCCTCCATCTTGAAACGGTTGAGAGCATCCTTTGCCTCGGGAACTACGTTCTTGTTGCTTGACATAACTTTTCAC
>JAGBFD010000167.1 GCA_017936645.1 Clostridia bacterium | reverse complement strand
CTTCAGGAAAGACTTGCTAAGCTTGCAGGCGGTGTTGCTGTTATCCGCGTAGGTGCTGCAACAGAAACAGAAATGAAGGAAAAGAAGCTCCGTATCGAAGATGCTCTTGCAGCTACAAAGGCAGCAGTTGAAGAAGGTACTGTTGCAGGCGGCGGCGTTGCACTTCTTAACGCTATCCCCGCTGTAAAGGCTCTTCTTGACGCTACTGAAGATGCAGACGAGAAGACAGGTATCAAGATCGTTCTCAAGGCTCTTGAAGAACCCGCACGTCAGATCGCTGCAAACGCAGGTCTTGAAGGTTCAGTTATTGTTAACACAATTATGACAAGCGACAAGGCAGGCTGCGGCTACAACTTCGCAACAGGCGAATTCGTTGATATGTTTGAGGCAGGTATCCTTGACCCGACTAAGGTTACACGTTCAGCTCTTCAGAATGCATCAAGTGTTGCTTCAATGGTTCTTACAACTGAGTCACTCGTTGCTGACAAACCCGACCCGGCAGCAGACGCTGCAGCAGCTGCTGCAATGGCAGGTCAGGCAGGCGGAATGTATTAAGCAAGACTACGCCTTGCAATGAAATCCGATTTAAAACCAAACAGGCTTACGGCAAAACCGTAAGCCTGTTTTTATAATCAATCCTTATCAAATACTGCATCAAAGTTTTCGCAATCATTTACATTACTATCCGAAACTTCTATCGAAACAATCCAACCCGCTACATCATCCGTGAAAACCTGCGGATTATTCGTCTGTCTGATATGAACACAAACGGAATCTGAATTAAAATCTATGTCCTTCAACCCAAATCGAAGTGTTCCGCTCGGAGCACTCACATAAACCAACAGCAGTGCATTTCTTTCAAAAAAATCTTCATCATATTTTTTCGCAGTTTCCTCAAAAGACGGCATTTCGTCATAACCTTCATTTATAAAAATGTCCTCGCCGTACTCTGACATTAATCGTTCAAGCTCCTGCTGTGTATCTATTTTAAAAATCGGCAAATGTTTTTCCTCATTTTCATTCAATTTGCTTTTGTTCAAAGCACCGTTTAAAAGCGAATTATACGCACTGTGATTCCAACTACTTGCATACGAAACCTTAGCTTTCAATTTTGTCTGTTCCGTGTTTTCTTCTTTGTTATCGGCAATCGTTTTCGATATTTCATTTTTCTTCGTTTTATCTGTTTGGTTAATTATCATTTCTTGTGTTTGCTTTGTTATATTAACCGATGTGGAGGTATCTTTCTGCTCATTTGTCAGGATAGCCGATGTTTCCATATCGTAATCAACAGTATCAAACGGCTCAAGCGCTCTTGTCTGCTGATCTTTTTTTATTATTCCGAACACAGAAATTAAACAAACACAAGTACAAGCCAAAAGTGACATAAAAATTAAAACTTTCTTTTTGAGACTAAAATCTTTCTTCATAGTAATATACCTCCTTTAACCGTTTCTCACTTATTTATCTTTTTCACACCGTGTGCCTCGGCACATCTCGTAGTTATGACAATCTCATAATAAAACGTATCTCCTTCCAGATGTATCAACAGATATTTTTCTCCGTTGACATCTTTAATTACTTTTTTCATATATGATTTATCAATATTGATTTTAGAATAATCTTCATCATCCACAAAATTCATCGCACAGCGCACGTACATCAAACGATAGTTTTCTTTTTCTTCATCAGTAAGATGTGGGCTATCGATATATTCATGTGTACCTTCAAAACCTGTGTAAAAAGTAGTGGGATCTCCGTTCTGTCCTGCTGACTCACCATGAT
>JAGBFD010000166.1 GCA_017936645.1 Clostridia bacterium | reverse complement strand
TCTATGTCATTCTGAACGTAGTGAAGAATCTTTTTCTTTTTTCAAGATCCTTCGCTTCGCTCAGGATGACACTACTGAAGACCTCGACAAACACGAATTTATCATGATGTTTAAATCTCAAAAAGGTCATACACAAAGGGTTTTATTTCGCTGTTCTGCAGTTCGGTTCTTTTGCATACAATCGCCCAAACCACAAGATATTGTTCTTTTTTATCAAAATTTCGGATTATAAGGCATATTTTTAGGGTTTTACTGTTGAAATCGATTTGTATTTGTGTTACAATCCTCCTAAATAATATTGGAGAGGTGTGCTCTTATGAAAAAAGGTAAGGGATTTTTTGAAGAATTTAAAAAATTTGTTTTAAGAGGCAACGTTGTTGATCTTGCAGTCGGTGTTATCATCGGTGGTGCTTTTCAGGCTATCGTTAAGTCTTTAGTTGACGATATCGTAATGCCACTCGTCGGTATGGTTACAGGTAACATAGACTTTTCACAGCGTGTCTGGAGAATAGGCGAAGGTGAGTTTGCCGCAACTGTTACATGGGGTAACTTCGTTACAGCTGTCCTCAACTTCCTTATAATGTCTTTCGTAATCTTCTGCTTTATCAAGCTCATCAATGTAATTACTGAAAAGGCACTCAAGAAAAAGGACGAACCTAAAGAAGAACCCACTACAAAGAAGTGCCCGTACTGCTGTACTGAAATCGACATAAAGGCTGTTAAGTGTCCTCACTGTACATCAGACATCAAAGAATAAATCTTTCCGGCAGGAGATGTTTTCTTGGAAAAAGAAATTATACTCAAACGTGCTGTGGTCGGAGGCTTTGACCGTGCACAAGTGATGGATTGCATTGCTGACCTTCAGAAAAAGGCGAAAAATGCAAAAGATGAAACTGAAAAGCTTAAAACGCTTCAGTCCACTCTTGCAGAACTTGAAAAGGTGCTGAATGACAAAAACGCTGAGATAGAAACTCTTTCGGCAAGTGTAGCTGAAATGGAAGATAAAGTCCGCGTTTCTAAGGTTTCCGCACAGCTTATGAAAGAATCAGTCGATTACGCTGACCGTTATGTCGAAAGTGCAAAAATTCTCGCTCAGGATATAACAGAAAAAACTTCCTTCAAAGTAAAGGAAGCTAAAGAAAAGATCGACTCTATCCTTTCGGAGATAACCGGATTGTCCGACGGTATCCGTAATCTGTATACAGACCTTGCAGATCTCAGATCCGAATACGACTCGTTCAGGGAGGTTTACTCCCCTGCTTTGTCCGAAAATTACCTAGCTGAGGATGAAGCAACTGTTGTCGGCGATGAGACGCAGGTGTGTTCACCTTCAGCGGTGCAGACTGAACCTTCTGCTCCGCTGAAGGATGAAAAAGATACACTCGAACTCATCCGCAAAGCTAAAGAAAAATATCTGAATATGGTATAAAAAAAGACTGCTCAGAATTGAGCAGTCTTTTTTCAGTTATGATAATAAATTCTGTTTGTTACAAAAGTCGTAATGCCTTCATTTACCCATTTCAGCATCGTTTCAGGAGTATCAACAGTCCAGCATGCAAGTTCGATTCCGTTCTTTTTCAGTTCATCGATTTTCTCGGGAGTGTTTGATTTCTGATTACCATTGAAGCTGACACCCATATTTTCGGCATCTATGCACTTCTGCATTTCGTCATCAGTCAGCTTTGACACAAGCTTGAAAATTTTAATTTCTTTATTTTTCTCTCGTACTAACTCAAGTGCCTCACGTTCAAAAGAGATGATTGAACAGCTTTTGGTAAAACCGTACTTTTCTACTATATCCAAAAGCTTTGTGATACCGTCCTTTGTATAATCCTTAATCTCAATCATCGGAATCACATTGTACTCCATACACGTTCTCAAAGCCTGTTCGAGAGTGGGTACTTTCAAACCGTCATATTCGCCTGCATTAGCACCCTTCACCACATTACAAGCTACAAGATCATAATAGGTATATGACGAAACCTTGCCTTTTTTGTCACATACGCTCTTGATATTCTCGTCATGCATAAGCACCCAAACACCGTCCTTTGTCTGACGGATGTCTATTTCTACGTAGTCAAATCCATACTCTGCCGCTTTCTGAATAGCAGGAAGTGTATTTTCAGGGGCCTGAGCCGAATAGCCTCTGTGTGCAACCAGAGTAATTCTGTCTCTGTCCTTTTCAGCAGTAAGTATTTCAGTAAGCTGAAGCGGTGTTTTGGGTTCAAAACGTTCTTTAGCACTGATTGCCGTAGAAACAACCGGATACGCAACCAATAGCAAAGCTGTAATAATCATAACAGCTATCGGCCACTTTTTTCTGTACAGAATACGCAGTTTTCTTTTTATTTGTTCTTTTTTCATAAGCACCTCACCCCATAATCGGGATTTCAAGTAACGCAAAATTAAAGCAGTTAATAATAAGCATAATTACAGCGATGATCACTGCGGTGTTATATACATATATATTTTTCTTGCTTTTTCCGGCTGAGATAAGTACTGCACTCGCAAAAAGAGTGAGCACATCCGTGAAAAAGAAAACTCTCTGTCCCGATGCATATACAGACGAACTGAAACCAAGCACAACCGCACTCATCACAGCCGCCGCCGCGAGAAGTGACACCGTTATTCCAAGCTTTCTGTTCTTAATTATAATCAGCACAAGCATGGCGGCAAACATCATAAGCAACATAAAGCAAAGTGTAATTATCACAATATCAAAGGCTCCGAAGTCGCCTTTTCGGAAAATTTCTTCGAAACCTTTATCAGGTACTTTATGGCAAACTATTATGTAAGCTGCATTGGCACCTGCACAAACCACAGCAAAAAACATAAGAAAAGTCTTTGCGAAAATCTTCACTTTTTTCTCATCATACATAGCAGACACAGTAAGAAACAGCAATATCGCAAAAATACCCGTTACTATAACGGACATAAAAAACGAGTAACCGAAATAGTTTGTAATGCCGCAAAGCAGTTTTTCAAAAATATTCATTTCATTGAAACGAGCGAAGGAACCACCCTCCATCGCAATTCTTCCCGTCATTCCCGGTGAAGTAAAAAGCCATACCGTTCCTGCAACTGATGTGATTAAAGGGATAACATGATAAATCTTTAACTTATGCTTGTGTAATACCGCAACGATCAGCACAACCAAAAAAGTTACCGTCAGCGCAGCTGTCTGCTCCTGTGAACAAGCGAGAAATGATGCGATAACAGAGATAATATTTAAAGCAATCCTGTTATGCTTTACTTCAAAAAACTCAAATGCTAACGGAGTGACCGTCATTAAAAGCGCCGTAAAAGGAAGCAGGAATGTAAAGCTACCCGCAAACCAGAATGCTCCCGGATTCAATGAACCTATAAACACGAGAAAAGGAACACAACAACAGAAGACATTTTTCTGCAACTGCGTAAGAACTCCTGAAAAGGCAGAACATATTTTTTCTGTGAACCATATCAGGTATGTGAATGCTCCTGCAGCAAGAAATTTCCAGAAAACAGGATTGAGTTTAAGAAAAGACATCATCATAAACTCGCTGACAGTTCGCCCCGAAAGTGTCAGATATCTTTCTTTCAACCACTCAAAAATACTGAATCCCTCTTCGTTGAGTATTCCTAAAAAATGTCCGTCATCAGTTTTGATTATAAGATGCGTAAGGAAAAGGTAAAAGAATAATATGATAACGGAAAAAGCGATTAAAGGATATTTTTCTCTCTTTTTCATCGGGATTCGCCTCCCGTCGCTATTATATAGGGTTCTTCTGCCGAACCGTTTCCACCGCATACCGTAACTTTATTGCTTTTGAGATAAAATGCAGGGCATACTCCCACAAGCGGGTCTGACATCAAGGTTTTATAGAAATCACCGCTTTGTGTTACTGCGGATACGCTTGAAGAATTTGTGCTGATTCCGCTGTTTGTCCAATACCAACAGTTTCTTCGGATAACCAATTTATCTGAGTCACAGTTTCTGACAGCCTCTGCAGTCGGAGCCTTTGCTCTGTCACCCGGAGTAAAATGTTCCAGCTGTGACTTTGAGAGAATGAATATTTTTTCTCCATTCTTCTTGTCATAAATTAAATCTTTCTCCGATGAAGAAAAATTCGTATCACACAGGAAACTGTTTTCTGTTTCATCATTCAGCCACGCTCTAAGTTCACTTGTCTTCCAGTCAGCAGACTCATCGTCATAGTCTCTGAAACAAACAGCATTATCACACCAGACAAGAGGATTTTCCGTACAGTCAATAATCTCCCATGCAACGGGTTCACCGTAACACTTGCCCAGAATAAAATGATCCCCTTTTTCAAGCTGAACCTCTTTTGTTTGTGTGCTGATCCCGATACTGAGATTGCGAGGATACATCAGGGTATAAATTTCCGCCTTGTATCGCGGAAGAATCAACGATACAAGGCAAAACAAAACAGCAAAAACAGATATAATGGTAATAATCGCTTTTTTCAATGCAATCACCTGTTTTTAATATTCAGATATTAAACAATATCAGCCGTTGAGAGCTTTGAAGCTGTCTTTATTGTTCTTATAAAGCATTTTGAAAACTTCGTAGTTCTTATCATAAACAGCCCTGTTGGCCTTGTTGGGCTTGAATGTCTTGACAGCAGGAACAAAATCCTTTACCTTTGCAACATTTTCGATAACACCAAGACCGATAGCTACCATAGCGGCAGCACCGACAGCACCGATATCCTGAGGACGGTTAACCGTCTCAACGGTCTTGCCCGTGATATCTGCAAGAATCTGACAGGTTACGTCTGAAAGTGCACCGCCGCCGACAAAGCGGATGGTGTCTGATGTCTTGATCTTCTTATTCTGAGCCTCAAGCATCCAGTTGAGGTGGAAGCAGACACCTTCGATAACAGCACGAAGCATCTGTGACTTGCCTGTGTCGATGCTGATATTAAAGAACATACCTGCAGCATTAGGATCTTCAAACGGACAACGGTTGCCGTGAAGCCACGGTGTAAAGATAACTCCGCCTGCACCTGCAGGAACTTCATTGATAACCTTTGTCATATATTCATAAAGGCTTGTGTACTCTGTTTCGGGATCTTCCGCAACGTCAAGCTTCTCCTTGAAAATGCCGATTTCGTCAAGGCAAAGGTGATCACGTACCCATTCAAGGCACTTACCTGCTGTTTCAAGCTCGGCAAAGTAGTTGTATGTATCCGGGTCTGCACCGACGATTGCGGCAATCATAGCTGATGTGTCAACGAGTTGCTTTTCGACAACTGTACCTACCCAGCCTGAAGTACCCTGATAGATGTGTGTATCACCGAGAGCACCGCTGCCTGCACCTACACCGATAAGCGAAGCATCTCCGCCGCCGCCGAACACAGGTGTACCTTCAGCGAGTCCGAGCTGTTCAGCTGCCTTTGCAGTTACCTTACCTACGACATCAGTAGACTTTACGATATCAGGAAGATGATCCATATTGACATCAAAGATACCTGCGACACTCTTACTCCAGCATTCCTTACCCTTTCTCGTATCATAGAGAAGAGTTGCGAATGCCGAGTCTTTCGTCATAGCAAAGACCTCCGTACAGCGTGTAATAAGGAAATCCTTTACATCAAGCCACTTGTATGTCTTTTTATAATTTTCAGGTTCATTTGCCTCGACCCACTTGTATTTATAAACAGGGTCCTTTACACTACAGGCGACAGCACCCGTCGCGATGAGTGACTTGAGGAGAGGAACGATATTCGCACCTGCGATCTGAATACCGTATGCCATATATTTTTTAAGCTCTTCCTTTGCACGCTGATCCATGTAACTCATGGCTCTGCGTACAGGGTTGCCTTCCTTATCTACAAGCACAAGACCCTGAGCCTGTGAGCAGAAAGAAATACCTGCAATCTGCGAGGGCTTAATATCAGTTTTGGTAAAAAGCTCCTTTGTAGTGGTGCACATAGCACCCCACCACTCTTCAGGATCCTGCTCTGCTCCGCCGTTTCCGACCATATAGAGATTATATGCACCGTATGCATTGGCAACAGGTTTGATTGTCTTGTCGATCTCGAAAAGACAGGTCTTCATGCCGGTAGTACCGACATCATATGCAATAACATAAATAGCCATTTTAAAACCCCCAAAAAACTTATCGGAACAAGCCCGATATATCATCGGATACATTTTAACACAAAAATGCAAAAATTTGTAAATAAATTTAAAAAAAATATAAAAAATCGTTTAATTTTTTTATTATTTATGTTATAATCTATCTTGGGTATAAAGCAAATTGCATTATATTGCAAAAATACATACATCGGAGGAATTAAAATGGCTAACAATTTCGCTATTACCAAGTATCTTGACGCTGATGCTGTTACAAAACAGCTTGATGCTCTCATCAAAAAACCCATTTACAGCGTTAAACCCGAAGCACTTAAAAAATACGAAGAAGAGTACTTTGCTAAAAAGTGCGTAAAGTCAAAGGAAATGATTGACATTGCTAAGGGTCGTATACCCGGCGGTGTTCAGCATAACCTTGCCTTCAACTATCCGTTCCCCCTCGTTTTCACTAAGGCTTCAGGCAACAAACTTTACGACATCGACGGTAATGAATACTATGACTTCCTTCAGGCAGGCGGTCCGACAATCGTCGGTTCTAACCCTGAAAAGGTTCGCAATAAGGTAATCGAGCTTCTCAACGACTGCGGTCCTTCAACAGGTCTTTTCCACGAGTATGAGTACAAGCTCGCAAACAAGATCGCTGAGTGCGTTCCTTCAGTTGAAATGTTCCGTATGCTCGGTTCAGGTACTGAGGCTTGTATGTGTGCTGTTCGTGTTGCACGTCTTGCTACAGGTAAAAAGAATATCCTTAAAATGGGTGGTGCATACCACGGTTGGTCAGATCAGATGGCTTACGGTATGAGAGTTCCCGGAACAAAGAATCTTCAGTCACCCGGTGTTCCGATGTTCGTATTCAAGCATACAGATGAATTCTTCCCGAACGATCTTGAAGACCTTGAGAAGAAGCTTAAGAAAAACCAGCTCACAGGTGGTACTGCAGCAGTATTCCTTGAGCCTGTAGGTCCTGAAAGCGGTACACGTCCTCTCAGCAAGGCATTTGTCAAGGGCGTTGAAAAGCTTTGCCGTAAGTACGGTTCACTCCTTGTATTCGATGAGGTTGTTACAGGCTTCCGTATCGGTGTTTCAGGTGCTCAGGGTTACTTCGGTGTAGATCCCGACCTCACAATCTTCGGTAAGATCATTGCAGGCGGATACCCCGGTGCCGGCGGTATCGGTGGTCACAGAGATGTTATGGCTCACCTCGGTGCAGGTCTTGACGGTTCAGGTAAGAAAGTTAAGAAAGCAATGTGCGGCGGTACAATGGCTGCTACTCCGATCTCTTGCGTAGCAGGTTACTACACACTCTGCGAGATCGAAGAGTCAAAGGCTTGTGAAAAAGCAGGACTTATGGGTGACAGACTTATCAAGGGTCTCCAGAAGTCAATTGAGAAGCACAACCTTCCCTTCGTAGCATTCAACCAGGGTTCAATCTGTCACCTCGATACAGTAGGTACAATGCACTACTCAATCGACTGGTCAAAGCCGTGGCAGATCCCCGAAGTACTCAAGCAGACAAGTGCTCGTAAGAAGGAAATGGAACATATGGGTGCTGCTTACATGGCAGAAGGTATGGTTACACTCGCAGGTAGCCGTCTTTACACAAGTGCTGCTTATACAGAAGCAGACATCGACGATGCAATCGCACGTTTTGACAGAGTATTCGACAACTGCGGCAGAATCGGTTAATCAGATTAATATTAATTCAGGAGAAAAACTATGGCTTATAATATTCAGGAAGCAAAAGAGCTTGTTGTCGAAGCCGGCAAAAAGCTTTTGGAAACGGGACTTATCGCCCGTACTTGGGGTAACGTAAGCGCAAGAATTTCAGATACACAGTTTGTTATCACTCCGAGCGGCAGAGCTTACGAGACACTTACTCCCGATGACATCGTTGTAGTAAATATCGCAGACTGCAGCTACGAAGGTGATATCAAACCTTCAAGCGAAAAGGGTGTACACGCTGACGCTTACAGACTTCGCCCCGAAGAAAATTTCGTTATTCACACGCATCAGATCAAAGCATCTGTTGTAGGTGCTACAGGTCTCAACATTGAAGCAATCCCTGAAAAGTATGCAACTCTTTTCGGTGACTGTGTACCTGTCGCTGACTACGGTATGCCATCCACTTCAAAGCTTCGCAACGCAGTTGCAAAAGCATATGAAGAGTATCCGAACAGCAAGGCTATTCTCATGAAGCAGCACGGTGCCGTCGTAACAGGTAAGAGCTTTGAGGAAGCTTTTGAAGTTGTTTCAGAGCTTGAGAACCTTTGCGAAGAGAAAATTCAGAAGGCTTATCAGGTTTACGAAGGTACTGCAAACTATTCCCGTACAGCTATGTTCAACAGCTACATCAAAGCTGTCGGCACAGGTAAGATGCCTAAGGCAATCGCTGACTTCGGTGAAAGTGCAAGAATCGGTTCAAAATTTGAGATTCACTTCAAAAACGGTAACAGCTTTACTGTCGACATTAAGACAGGTAAATCTACTTCAGACGTTAAACTTCCCGCTGCAGCACTCGTTCACAGCGAGATTTATAAGCACTCTGACGTTGATTACATCAAGCACCTTACTGCAAGTGAAATCATCGCAGTAAGTATCGCACAGAAGGAGATCAATCCCCGTCTTGACGACTTTGCACAGATCGCAGGTACAAAGATCGGCAGCTTCAAATGGGACGGTTCAAGAGCTTCAGGTAAGGCAGCAGCAAAGGCTCTCAACGGCAATAACGCTGTGCTTATCGCAGGTGCTGGTGCAGGTGCTCTCTGCACAGGCACAAAGCTCAGCGACCTTGATGCAGTTGAACTCATTATGTCAAGAGAATGTCAGACTATCATCGGATCAGTTTTCTACGGTGCAGGTGACACTCTCAGTGCAGTAGATGCTAACATCATGAGATTTATCTATAAGACAAAATACTCAAAGAAAGCTGAGTAATTAATCACTATACGAAAATACGGCTTGTACATTAATTTGTACAAGCCGTTAGTTTTATTTATTCATAAAAAATATATAGATGTAATCCTGATACACTTGCTATGTATTTGACAGAATACACATCCGTCAGAATTTCGTAAAGTCTTTGATTTTCAAAAAGATCTTTTTCAGCCTTCACTCTTTCCGTGGCAGAGCCGAATTTTATTACCGCAAAATCATCCTGAGGCTGATTTTTTATAATCCTTCTGACATCGTTAAAGCTATACTTTTCGCAGTACATATTCTTATACGTATAGTAGTTATACTTGTCCGCTGTGCTTTCGGGAGATGTCGTATTTTCCTTGACAGTCAGATTAGTTTCTCTGAGTTCTTCTGACGTAATTGCGAAATAATCGTGAGTGTAGTCAAGATGTTTTCTGAGTTCATCCGAATCAAAACTTGTGTCATCCCAGGTCAGATCGAAGTAGTAGTATTCACCGTCCAGCTTACAGTAATTCCAAACGTGACCGCTAAAGAATTCGCTGTCTGACATCGAATCAAACTCTGCACCGCACACTATGCCGAGCTTCTGCATAATAGACGTAAAAGCAAGTGTGTATCCGCTGCACACCGTCTTACCGTCTACAAGGCAACCGTAAGCCGAGTATCCGTTCAAAGAAGAATCTTTGGCATCTGCAAGATCGTGGTCATAGTCAGTTTTACTCAGGATCGTATCATAGACATACAGCACAGAATCAAAAACGTTGTCTTTCCGCTTCGCTTCATCTGTAATATCTCTGACGACAGCATCATAAATTTCTTTTTTCTCTGCCACTTCACTCTTGTCAAGTGTGTAGTTAGGCTTTGCACTCAAAGTATACTCTCTGCCGGACTGTCGCTCTTCTATTATATATGAATTAGGATCTATCCAGAAACAATCAGGCTGTTCATACACGATGTTTCTGTAGTTTTCATCAAGCCATTCCTCGACGGTTTCCATCTCTTCTTTTGAATCAAATTCATCAAGGAATATGACTTCAGAGCAGCTTTCAAACCCTGCACAAAGCTTAACGTAGTAATCCCTGTATTGCTCATCGAAAGAGACATAAACCGGATAAAGATCCCCTTCACCGTCAAGTCTGTCTTTGACTGCAGATTGATTGGCAGTTACTGCATAACGATCAGAACTGTTTTCCACAATCGTACCGATCGCAAACATCCCTACGAATAAAAGGGCAGCCACTATCAAAAAAACCGTAACCTTTTTCACTCCGGCTCCCCTTTCAGATGACAGATTACTTTTTTCTGCTTCTCAATTCTTTAAAAAAGTCAGTCAGAATCTGTGAACATTCCTCCTGCATAAAACCGCTTACGGTTTCTGGTTTATGGTTGTACGGCAGATCAAAAAGATTAACTACGCTTGAGCAAGAACCCGCTTTATAATCCGATGCACCGTAGACCAGACGTTTTATCCTGCTGTTTATGATAGCACCCGTACACATCGGACACGGTTCAAGCGTAACGTACATATCACACTGCCACAAACGCCATCCGCCAAGCTTCTCACAGGCTTCGTTTATAGCCTCCAGCTCAGCGTGAGCAAGAGCATTTTTGTTTTTTTCCCGTCTGTTACGTCCCCTGCCGACTATCTCATCACCCAGAACCACTACAGCACCTACGGGTACTTCACCCTCTTCAGCTGCCTGCCTTGCAAGGTTCAAAGCCTCGTTCATAAAATACAAATCATTCATATCATCAACTCATCAGATCAGGTTGTCAAAGTAAACAGCACTACAACCGACATAAAAAGGCATGACAATATAGTAATGATCATCGATACCGTGTACATCGGCTTTTGCTTGATGGTCTTTTGCTTCTGAATCGCTCTTATCCATCTAATGAGTAAAAATCCTGCAACACACAGCAAAACAAACAATATAAGCAAGCCGAAAAGACCCGTAGTTTCAGCCAGACTTACAGACATAAACAATGCGAAGAAAAACGAAACAATCATCGTCGGACTTGTTATGAATGTGCCGATCTTCAGCGACTTATTCTTGTTCATCGCAGTTGCATCTTTTTTCATCCTTATAGGACATTTAAGCCTGAATACAAGCATAGCAACGATGCCGAGAAGTATGAACACAAGACTGGCGGCATAGTAAACGAGTATACTTGCATCAGGATACTTTTCATAATACACGCTGAAAAGAACTGATAAAAGATTGTTAAGAAAATGTATCGTTGCACTCGTCCATATACTCTTCGTTTTTATACAGAAGTAACCGAGAGATATTCCTGATATAAATGCAAACGGAATCTGTACCATATTTGCGTGTACTATAGCAAAGCAAAAAGAAGATATAAGGATTGCGAACCAGTCACCGTATTTACGTAACGGTTGCATCAGTACTCCTCTGAAAGCAAACTCTTCAAGCAACGCAGGCATTACAGCTGTGTTTACTATAAAAATAATGATACCTATCGCAGATGTGGGTACTTCCATTCCTTCTGCACCCGAAAAGAACTCTACACCGAAAATATTCAGTATAACTGAAAAGAAAGATGTAATGGTATTTCCCAGAAGACATAGTGCGAGTCCCGCAAATGATCCAAGCAGATAAAGAGGAAATGTCTTCGGTCTGTTGAATACATTCATTTTTATTTTGTCTTCAGGTTTGCTTAAAAGAAATATCGCCAGAGCAGGGATAAGCATATAACCAATCTGCATAAATATATCTATACCCATTGAAAACGTGATATCGTCATAATATGAGCTCAATATCGGAATCAGTTCAACAAAAAAAGATGACAGTATCTGCATCAGAAAGATTCCGAGTATCAATCCACCCGCAATCAGTCCACGCTTGCTGATCTCAACGAACTCCTTATCAATGATAGGATTGTATCCGCCAAACATCGCATAAAGATTCTGGTAATAGCTGTATCCGTTAGGCGCAACGTTATACCTTTGCTGATTATAATTATAGTTGTAATTATTGTATGCACCGTAAGCATTATTGTATCCCTGCTGCGCATTATTATAATATCCGTTATTGTAGATACGATGGTTTTGTGAATTATACTGAGGGTCGTATTGAGCATTGTGCTGAGGATCGTACTGATTATAATATCCTCCCTGATAACCCTGCAGATTGTGATAAGGTTGAGCCTGAACTTGATGTTGAACCTGAGGCTGAGCCTGATTGTTATTGTAATAATTCTGATTGTTATCCATCATATCACCTCGTTTCTTCGACAAAACTTTTATATGATTCATTATATCCTAAACGAATAATATAATCAAGATGAACAAATGTTAACTTTTTAAGAACAAGAAAACACTTGTATTTTGCACAGAAATATTGTATACTTACAGGGTATATAAATAAAAAGGAGATGAGTCTATGGACCCAATCAAGGTTGACTTCACAGGCAAGTCCGAAAAAGGACCTGACAAAAAAACAAGTGTGGTTATTCCTCCTGAGAAAAAGGGACTTAAGATAGCTATAAATGTGCTTCTCACCGCAGTATTCGGTGCGATCCTTTACTATTTTATGCTCCCGGTTTTCAATTTCAAATCAATTTTAATGTATGCATTTCTCGGTGCATTATGTGTCTTCTACTGCATCGTAAACTACATTACAAGCGGTGCACTCAAGACACCTGACTATGCACCGTATGCAAGAAAATCCACCCTCGTACCAAAGATACTGATCGGAGTTCTTCTCGCAGTAGTTGCAGTAGGATTTATCCTTTCATCAGTTGTTTTCAGAGCTTCAAGCTACGCAAAGATCATCGACGTTCAGACCGGTGACTTTGCTTCTGAAGTAGATGAAGCAGACTTTTCTCACGTTCCTGTTATCGACGAAGCTACTACAGCTGTCCTCGCTGAACGTGCTGTTTCTGACCTTGATAAGCTCGGCTACGTTTCTCAGTTCACAATTCAGCCGAAGTACTATCAGATCAACTATAAGGACACTCCTGTCCGAGTTGTTCCGCTTCAGTACTCCAATATCATCAAATGGTTCACAAATGCTAAAAACGGTCTTCCTGCATACGTCATCGTTGACGCTACCAGTCAGGATGCAGAACTCGTTGAGGTCAAAGGCGGTATGAAGTATTCAACTGCTGACCATTTCAACCACAATGTCACACGTCACGTTCGTTTCAAGTATCCGACATATCTTCTTGATAATCCGACATTTGAAATTGATGACAACGGACACCCGTACTGGATCTTCGCAAAGCTCGATATGACTATCGGTCTTTTCGGAGGTAGGGACGTTACAGGAGCAATCATCTGTGACAGCGTTACCGGTGAGTGTCAGGAATACTCACTCAGCCAGGTCCGTGAAAGTGAAGATCTTCAGTGGATCGACCGTGTATTCTCCGCAGAACTTCTTAACGAACAGTATAACTTCTACGGAAAGTATCAGGGTGGTTTCTGGAACTCAATTCTCGGCCAGAAAAACACATATTCAACTACTGAGGATTTCTCATACCTTGCGATGAACGACGACGTTTATATGTACACAGGTGTTACTTCTCTTACAAACGACGAATCAATCACAGGTTTCATCCTTATCAATCAGCGTACTAAAGAAGCTAAGTATTACGTAATGTCAGGTGCTAAGGAAGCTTCTGCTCAGGCTTCTGCCGAAGGTCTCGTGCAGCAGTACGGTTACACAGCATCCTTCCCACTCCTTCTCAACATTGACGGCGAGCCGACTTACTTTATGTCACTTAAAGACGCAAGCAGCCTCGTAAAAGGATATGCAATGATCAACGTAGGTCAGTACTCTATAGGTGCAACAGGTACTACACTTACGGCATGTATCGATAACTACGTAAAAGAGCTCGCAAAAGCTAATATCAACGTTAACGTTGACACTGACGAAATCGTCGATTCCACGACTCCGGATGCATCAGATGAGAAGCTGACAGCTACAGGTAAGATTACTGATATCCGCACAGCAGTCATCGACGGCAACAGCTACTATTACATCAAACTTGATTCAGCTGACTGCTTCTATTCAGTAAAGGTTGCTGATGCTGAAAACGTAATCCTTGTCAACAAGGGCGATGAAATCACAGTAACAATCACAACAGACAAGGGTGATATCATCCCTGCATCTGCACTCGAGGTTAAATAAAATATGACCAAGTCAGAAAAAAGTATTGAGATATTCTGGACAGGCGGTTACGACTCTACATTCAGAGTCGTACAGCTTTCCCGAATGGATATAACCATCCGTCCGTACTATCTTTCAGACAACCGTATCGCTGAAAGCTACGAAATCGCAGCCATAGAAAAGATAATTCAGCTCATCAGGAATCATCCTGACACCAAAGCTAAGCTCCTCGACCTCGTATACATTCCGTATAATGAGCGTCCCGAAACTGATCCTGATATCAAAGCCGCTTATGACAGAATCTTCAGTCAGAATTGGCTTGGCAATCAGTACGTATGGCTTGCAAGCTTCGCAAAAGAGCATAAAGGCATAGAGCTTTCCATCGAAAAGGGAACCAATCCGGTAAGACTTATCGAGAAAAACGGTGGCTTCAGAAAAGACTATGTGGAAGGTGTAGGAGAAACTTACGTAGTTGACGAAACTACTCATCCCGACTATCTTGCCCTGTTCGGAAACTTCAGTATCCCGCTTCTTGAAGTTTCAAAATTGGATATGAAGGATTTTTTCATCCGACACAACTACGAAGACGTGATGAAAGCTACGTGGTTCTGCCACTCGCCCATAGACAATAAACCCTGCGGAAAATGCAATCCCTGCAAAGGTGTCGTCGAAGAAGGTATGGCAGAAAGACTTGACAAAGATGCTTTGGCAAGATATAAAAAAGCGAAGAAAGTCGAAAAGTTCAAATCTACACCACTTTTTAAAGTCGCAAAGAAAATACTTGGCAGATAAAAAAAGCTGTATCAGAAATCAATCTGATACAGCTTTTCCATTTTATTTAGTTTTTGTTTGTTTCCTTGAGTTTTACCTTCGGCAGGTCAAGCTTGAAAACTGTAGCTAAAATTCTGATTATAAATGTAACGAGAACCGCTACTATAATCGATTTTGTTCTGCCGAAATCTGTAAGATAAAGATTGTAGTACACTATTCCCCCTGCGATTGAAGCAAGGGCATAAATGCGTTTTTTCAGCACGAAAGGGATCTCCCTGAGCATAACGTCACGAAGAATACCTCCGCCAATTCCCGTGAAGACACCAAGACACACAGCCAAAATACTGTTCGTTCCGAAACCTGACTCAATCGCAACCTGAACGCCCGTAACGGTAAACACGCCAAGTCCGACTGCATCAAATATATTATTAACACTATCCACCGTCTTCTGACTTTTTTGATAAAGATCACGGAAAATATATGCCACTATAAAAACGACCAATGAAACGATAACCGCAACCGTAACATAACGGTAGTCCGAAAACATTCTCGGCGGCAATTCGCCTATGAGTATATCTCTGATACATCCTCCGCCCAAAGCCGTCACGGAGCTGAGCACGAGGACACCGAAAATGTCCACTTTTTTGCTGATAGCCACCATTGCTCCGGAAGTTGCAAAAGCGATCGTTCCCAATATTTCAACTACGAAATAAATTATTTCTTCAACTTCCATACTAAACCTCTGTGTTTCTGAGTTTTATTTTTGTGCTTCACTCAGCTCACAACGTATGTGAGAATCTGAAGAGCATCGGCAGAGTTTATAATTCCGTCACCGTTTACATCGGCACTCAGTCTTCTGGCCGGTCCGAGAGTAGTTACACCTACGGAATATTGAAGCACGAGCAACGCATCGGTCGAGTTTATCTTCGCATTCATATCCGTGTCACGTTTTACAGAAACGACGTACTCATCAAGCGTTTCATTGCCTGCCATTATTGTTATCTCAGTACCTGTTTTGATTAGTCCGCTGACAGTACCTGAAAAGTTCACCGTAGCTCCGTCCTTAAGATTGAGATACTTTTGTGTAAACTCATCAGTTGACATCATATCGTCAACACCGTAGACTATCGTTCCTGCATCATTTATACCAAAACCTTCGACCGTTTTAAATGAGTATGACGGTTTCGTGACGGGAACATCAGGATCTGTATTGCCGCTGCCGTAGCCACTCATTCCAAGATTTTTGATAATCTTAGGATAGTCATAGTAACAGTAGTTCTTGTCCACATATCCGTTAATACCTGATACAGAGCCTGTTTCGCTGTACTGCCACATTCCGTAAGGTCCGTCATAAGTGCATGAACTTGAGTACTGTGCAATCCAGAAATGGAAATCAGCAAGTCTGTCCGCATAAAGCTGGTCACGAGCGAAAAACTTGTTACAGTAAATACCCGAATAGTATCCGCCATTCTCTATGGTTTCGCAAAAAGCTCTCGCTACCGCTGTAGCAGCAGACTGAGAAAGTGCGACCTGTGCATCAGTTTCCATATCAAAGTAAACGGGCATTTCCATTTTGCAGTTATTTTCTCTGAGTACTTTGAGCACAAAATTCGCTTCTTCTATAGCTTCATTTACGGTGGTTGCTGCGCTGAAGAAATAACAGCCCACCGGCAAGCCCTTGGCTTTTGCATTCTCGTAGTGACTGACAAACTTTGTGTCCTGTCTGATCACCTTAGATGCCGTAGTTCTCGAACCAATTCTCAGTATCACAGCATCTACGCTGTTTGCGATTCTTGTCCAGGAAGTTATCTCCTGCCATACCGAAATATCTATAACATCCCATTTCACATTGCGGTACTGCTCATCCTCTTCAGGCGTTGCGAGAGACTTTACGGTAAATGTTTTTTCAAGTAGAACTACTCCCGAATTATACTTATCACTTGCAGTAATTCTGTAAACATATGTACCTGCAGCAAGTCTTGAAAAAGTCATATAACCGTCAAGATTACTTACTGAATATGATTTTGTGCCGGGGTTTGCTGTCTTTGAAAATTTCAAAGTTCCGCCTACAGTTCTGACAGAACAGGTAACAGCCGAAATGGTATAATCAGATGTAACAGTTCCTGCGATAGAGAAAGCCTGTCCGAGAGAAAGCTCTGTCGGATATTTCGCACCTGTAAGTTTCAAAGTATTGAACTGATCTTCAGACAAAACCACAAATTCTTTTTCAAGCAAAACTATATCTGTATTATATCTGTCACTTGCTGTAACCTTATAAATATATGTACCCGCAGTAAGCTTTGAAAATGTCATATATCGGTCAAGATTGCTTAGTGAGTATGATTTCGTACCCGGATTAGCAGTCTTTGAAAACATCAGGGTTCCGTCCGCACTTCTGACTGAACAGGTAACAGATGAAATCGTATAGTCAGACGACACCGTACCTGCGACAGAAAAGGTCTTACCCGCAGGATACTCCTCAGGATATTTTGCTCCTGTGAGTTTCAGAGTATTCAGATCAGCTTCTGACTGTACTTCAAACTCCTTTTCAAGCAGAACCATATCTGAATTGTATCTGTCACTTGCTGAAACTTTATAAATATACGTACCTGCAGCAAGCTTTGAAAATGTCATATAACTGTCAATGTTACTCAAAGAGTATGATTTCGTATCCGGATTTACAGTTTTTGTAAACATTAGTGTTCCGTTTGTACTTCTGACTGAGCAGGTAACGGATGAAATCGCATAATCTGAGGTTATCGTACCTGCAACAGAAAACGTCTGTCCTGCAGGAAACTTAACGGGATATGTTGCTCCTGAAATCTTCAGAGTATTTGCCTGATCTTTCGGCAGAACTTTAAAGTCCTTTTTGAGCAGAACCACACCGCTTTCTTCCGTATCGGTCGCAACTATTTTATATACATAGTCACCCGCCGTAAGCTTTGAAAATGTCATAAGGTAGTCCACGTTATGTATATCGTAGGTCTTCGTGCCGGGCTTTCCCGTATATTCAAATGCAGCTTCTCCACCATCGGCTTTGTATACTCCGATAGTTACTGACAGAATATCGTTGGGTGAAGTAACAACTCCGTATATTGAAAATGTATTACCTTCTGTAATCTGAGTAGGATAAACTTCGTCTGTGAGCTTGATATCAGTTTCAGCTAACGCAGGCACTGTCACACAAAGAATCGCTATAACAACAGCCATAACCGCACATGTGATTTTTTTCATCGACATTCTTTGTTTTCCTCCAAAATTTTTTCAATTAATTATAGCATATATTATGCTTTCTGTATACTTGAAATGTAAATATTTTATTGGTATAATTTAGAAAATCAGGAGGTAATTATGAGCATTTTTGACAGAAGTGAAATTTTGTTGGGAGCTGGAGCTCTCGAAAAGCTGAACAAGTCAACAGTAGCTGTTTTCGGCATCGGCGGAGTCGGCTCTTATACCGTGGAGGCGCTCGTACGTGGAGGTGTTGGAAAACTGTTTCTCTATGACGGTGATACTGTTTCTCAGACAAATATCAACCGTCAGCTTGTCGCTACGATCAACACAATCGGCAGAAATAAAGTCGATATCGCAGCTGAACACTGTCTTGAAGTTAATCCCGATGTGCAGGTTTTCGCTGAGAAAGTTTTCTTTGACAAAGAAAATGCGGACACCATCGACTTTCACAGCTTTGACTACGTAGTGGATGCCATCGATACTGTTTCATCAAAAATTCTGCTTATCGAAAAAGCAAAGGCTGCAGGTGTACCGATCATCAGCTGTATGGGTGCCGGTAACAAGCTCGACCCCACACGTTTTGAAGTTTCAGACATCAGCAAAACAAGTGTTTGTCCTCTCGCTAAGGTAATGAGATACGAACTGAAAAGACGTGGAATAACCGATGTTAAGGTTGTTTTTTCAAAGGAGGAAGCAATAAAACACGGCAAAGCAGAAAACGGCAGACCTCTACCCGGTAGTGTTTCGTTTGTACCGTCAGTCGCAGGACTTATAATCGCAGGAGAAGTCATAAAAGATCTTATAAAAGAGTAAAAATCACCGATTCATTACGAATCGGTGATTTGATTTTATTTGTTGAATACAGTTATAAAGGCATCTGCCACTCTCTGAAGATCCACTTCGGTCATTGAAGTGCCCGATGGCATACAAACTCCTCGTGCGAACAAATCGTCACCCACGCCTACCCCTTCAGCACAGGTTATGTAGTCTGCGTCACTGAAAACCGGCTGATTGTGCATCGGATTCCATGCACGTCTTGACTCAATATTATCCGCCTCAAGTGCTGAAATAATCTCATCAGGAGTCACTTTACACCCTTCATCAATAGTCAGGACGCTCAACCAATAGTTTGGCTCACATCCTTCAGGAACCGGTGCCATTGTCACAGGCAAATCCTTGAAAGCTTCCTTGTAAAACTCATAATTTCTCTTTCTGAGAGCTACACGTTCTTCGATATTCTGAAGCTGACCTCTGCCTATACCTGCACAGATATTTGACATTCTGTAGTTGTAACCGAGTTCGTTGTGAAGATAATAGTTTACGTTTTCTTTCGCCTGATTCGCCCAGAAATGTATCTTCCTGATTGCATTTTCATCATCAGAAAGAGCCATGCCGCCACCCGATGTAGTTATGATTTTATTTCCGTTAAATGAAAGAGCACTGATTTTTCCGAAAGTTCCGCATTTTTTACCTTTATAAGTGGTTCCGAGTGCTTCTGCTGCATCTTCGAGAACAGGCACTCCGTACTGCGCACAAATCGGAAGTATCTCATCATAATTCGCGCTATTACCGTAAAGATCAACCACTATCACAGCCTTGGGTAAATTACCAAGAGCTTCATACTTTTCAAAGGCCTTTTTCAAAGCTTTTGGATCCATATTGAAAGTTTCATAATCCGAATCGATAAAGACGAGTTTGGCTCCGAGGTACGCTACAGGATTACAGCTTCCCGAAAACGTAAAGTCTGAGCAGAAGACAATATCATCTCTTCCCACTCCGAGGTACTTGAGTCCCATATGGATCGCACCGGTTCCGGATGCAAGTGCAACGCTATGTCCGATACCTACATACTCGCACATTTCCTTTTCAAAACCTGAAAGATTCGGTCCGAAAGGTGCAATCCAGTTTGTACGAAAAGCATCATTGATGAACTCCATCTCGCTCCCATTCATATGCGGAGGAGACAGAAAAATTCTATCTTTCATTATATCCATCTTCCTTAAAATCACTTTTTGTCGATCTGCTTATTATCTTCTCCACCTTCAACGTGTGAACCGGGTCCGGGACCGTAGCCGTAACCACCGTAGCCATATCCGCCGTAACCGTAGCCATATCCGCCGTAACCGTAGCCATAGCCGTTACCGTAACCATAACCGTAACCGTTGCCGTAGCCATAGCCATTACCGTAGCCATAACCATTGCCGTAGCCGTAACCGCTCTGCTTTCTTCTGCGTCTGCCGTAGTATCCACCGTAACGAAGGTAACCCTTACGCTTGTAGTATCTGCTGTTTTCTTCGTTGCCACTCATCGTAAAGATTGCACCGACTACTTCGATATCCGCACTACGGATTTCTTCAAATGTACGGTTGATATCTGCTACCTTAGCATAATCGCGTCTGATATTATAGATAATACCATCTGCAAGAGGAGCGATAACGATACTATCAGTAACAACATTTGACGGCGGTGAGTCGATAATAATATAGTCAAACTCTCTACGAGCCTGCTCAATAACATTTCTTACCTTCTCCGTATCAAGAACTTCCGTTGACTTAAGTGAAATACCGCCTGTAGGAAGAACGAAAATGCCGAGAGACTTGATAAATTTGATTGAATCTACGTAAGTAGAAGTTCCTTTGATGATAGGAATAAGGCCGTAGTTTGTATCACTCTTAACACCAACAGCATGAAGAATAGCAGGTTTTCTCAAGTCGGAGTCGATAAGGAGAACCGACTTACCCTTCTGTGCAAGAGAACATGCAATATTTACTGCAACAGTTGTCTTACCTTCATCTTCATATGTACTTGTAACAACGAAAGCTTTGTAACCTTTTTCAGCCTTGACATTTTCAATCTTCGTTCTGATAGACTTGAAGCTTTCAACGAAAGCAAAGCTAACCTTTGAAGAGTCTGTAATGAGCAATGAACCCTGCGGAGTCTTGCTCTTCTTTCCAAAGAGACCGACCTGCTTTTCGAGCAACGGCACCGAGCCGAGAATCTTGACATTGACTTCACGGCGAAGATTTTCAAGGCTTGTAACAGTATTGGTCGAAATAGTGATAATAAATATGATAAATGCAACTATAAGGGCACCTATAATAAATCCGTAAAGTGCATTTGTAGTAGCACCGTCAGAGTTCGTTATAACAGGTGTAGTTGGATTTTTAATAACCTTGACCGAAAGAGTGCTGTCAAAGTCACTTACAAATTCCGGGAACTCATCAAGCACGACATCAAGAGCACGTTCGCAGTACGCCCTGTCTGTACTCGTAACGCTCACCTCAAAGAAACCGTTAATTCCTTCCTCTATAGTTTCAATGCCGAGACTGTTTTCAATCGCTGATGCACTGTATGAACTGTCAGGATTATTTTCCTTGAGCTTACTCTGGATTTTACCTACCATCTCATCACTTTTAAGAAGATACTGATATCTCTTTGCATCAGAATCACCGTAGAAAGTCGTCTCCTCTTCATATTCAGTAGGAGCATCCTTACGCCCCGAGTAGTCTTTTACGATAACCATCTTCGTTTCCATAAAACTAAGAGTCATCGTAGCAGAATAAACCTCTACATATGTAGCCTTTGCGATAGCAAGACCGCCCGCAGCGAAAATCGCACCTACGAGAAGTACTGCCCAGATTTTGTTGATCAGATTTTTTACAAATCTACCCATATCGAAGCCAGATGCTTCTTCATTATAGTAAATGTTCTTATTGGTATCCAAATCCTGCATATTTACAATCCTTTCCATTGAAACTCATCTATAAATTAAAACGAGGTTTACGCCTGAAGAAATTAGACAGAGCTATTATAAAGTATCACTTAATCTGTGTCAACCACTAAAAGCTTCCACGTTTATGTATCTCGCTTCTTTTTGCCAATGGTATCGCACTGTCAGTCAATACCGCCTTTGCCGCATCATGCACCATCATCTGCATATTATAATGGCTGATATCCGGTGGAAAATATCTCATCATCTCCGAAAGATTATTCGCTCTGTGAGTAAGCGAATGTGCATCAGTTCCTATGAATGAAGCCAGACCGTTATAGGCCATTGAATAAGCGAGCTCAAATTCCTGTAAACCATCAAGGCTTGCAAGGCTTGATGCGTTTATCTGAAAAATTACTCCGTTTTTTGCAAGTGCATTTACGGCATCGTAATCAAACTGGAAAAATTCATATCTCTCAGGGTGTGCGATGATCGGGATAAGCCCCGCATCTATTATCTCATTCAGATAGTCATAAATTTTTCTGATTTTTACATTTCTGAAATTAAACTCAATAAGTATATACCTGCTTGAATTTATCGTCAGTCGTTTCAGATCATTGGCAAAAAATATATCATCATCTACAAAAACCTCTGCACCGGGATAAAGTTTTACATCTATCCCTCTCTGTGCAATTTGCTTTCGCAGGATTTCAAGTCTCTCATCCCTGATTTCAATGAAGTGACCTATGTTATCAACAGTATTTGTATGCGGTGTAGCAACGATATGTTTTATTCCGTTAATTTCAGCCATATGACACATTCTTATGGCAGTTTCAAGGTCTCGTGCACCGTCGTCAATTTCATTGAGAACATGGCAATGAATATCAATCATATATACTCAACCCCTTAAAATTCGATTTTTTTTGCCGTCGCTACAGCAAAGCTCTGTGCCGCAGGTACAACACGAAGACTGTTTGAATAGAATCCTATTCCCATAGTATCGCCCTGTGCATAATCTATCACACCATTACGGCGTGTGCAGGTTTTCAGATGCTTGAGCACCTTTCTGCTGCAGTCAGTAAACTCATCGTTATCCGTAAGCTCTGCTATATATGCAAAGCAGTATGACAGCATAGCCCCTGCTGAACTGTCTTCGAGAGATGTAGTAAATATCATTCTCGTAAAAGCTCCGTCATCTCTCTGATATTTTTTCATCGTTGCTGCAAATTCAATGCAATGTTTGAGCAGTGTTACCTTTTCAATCTGATAAGTATTGCTTTCCATAAGTGTTTTAAGGCTGTCCGTTATCCCAAGTGCCCACCAGACACAGCCTCTTCCCCAACCATAGATACCTAAAGGAGCTTTTGTTTGAACATTGAAGCAATGGCAGGGAATCTTCGTTTCCTTGTCAAAGCCGTACTTACGGTACTCTTTTATCTGATCAAGGGCGATATCCACAAAACGAGGTTCATTATAAGTCAAAGCATACTTCATAAGAAAAGGACAAATCATTCCGATTGTATCCACAAAGCGTACATCTTTTGCATTGGTATTATACGGTACTGTACCGTATTCCTCATAAAGATTTTCAAGAAATTTCGCTACATAATCCATAGCGGGTTTTATAGTCTCATTATCAATGTAGTCACAGCACATAAACTCATACGACAGCATCGCACAATCTACTCTTTCAGGTTTCGCTTTCCACTGACCGCTTATCGTGTCAATGTACTTATCAAGTATTCTGAACACACCTTCGTCTCTGTCGCCTATTGCTGAAGCAGCCTTCACAACAGAAGCCTCCTGCCAGTAAGCAGTAGACTCAACTCTGCCGGTATTTTTAATCATCCTGAAAAGCTTAAATCTTTCGTTTTCATTAAGAGGAAGCTTCGGTGTTCCTTTGTTCAACCACTTATCGATAACTCTGACTGTCGCAGTTTTCCATTCGTCATCTGATGATATCGAACCGATTTTAATTCTGCCGAGCCAGTTAAGGAAAATATCCAAAAAATCAAAACACAGAATAAATACTACAATCAAAAGCAAAATTATTATTGCTATAAGCATAAGTTTTTACCTCTCAATTTAATAAAGCGTAAAACTTTTCAATTTCTTCTTCATTTCCCGTTTTTTCTTTTCCTAAGTTTTTTTCAAATTCTTTTCTGAGACTTTCATCTCTAAAAAGAGTTTCAATCTTTTCTGCGATATCGTTTTCGTTCATTTCACAGATCAATCCGTTAACTCCGTTTTGGATCTGATCACCAACAGTTGTGAAATTTGTCGTAACTATCGGTTTGCAAAGGCACTTTGCTTCGTCTATAGCAATCGACTTGCCTTCGTACCTGGACGGCTGCACATAAATATCACATCCGCCGATATACGGGTACGGGTCTGCCCTTTCACCGAGAAGTACAAATTCGTTTTTAACTCCTGACGATGAAATCAAAGCCTCAATCTCATTCTTCAGCTCTCCCGTACCGATGTGATACCACTTGAAACGATATCCTTTTTCCTTAAGAATTTTACTCGCTTTTACCGCAAGATCAATTCCTTTTGGCGGAGAAAATCTGCCAACCGTCAGAATTATCTTTTCTTCATTATTTTTATCAAAAACTGTTTTTGACTGTGCCGACTGCCTTAAGAGTCTTGCACTTGTAATATTTTCAATAACAACAGTCTTACTTTTTGCAAACGGAAATTCATCTGAAATCGAATCCGCACATACCTGAGAAACCGTAACAATCACATCGCACTTTTCAAAAGCTTCGCCGTTTGCGGTCTTGTTAATTCCCAGCTTTTTGATATCGCTGTGCACGTAACAGATTCTTTTATCCGTATTTTCATAATCTGCCGCATAAAAACTTGCATTGCCTTCAAGATAGCCGATCACGCAGTCATATTTTTCATTAACCTGTGGTAACTGTTTTTTTAAAAGACCCCACATTTTTCTGTCTTTCACATCAGGATTGGTTTCTTTGTAAGCATACATGTATTTAATTCTGTCAGCAACAGAAGAAAGGTTGCCTTTTTTCAGGAAATAGAGAATAGCTGACTTCGCACCGCCGTCAAACATCTCATAATCTTCAGTTCCTGTTATAACATTAACCTCAGTCGGAATTTTGTCGTAAAAGAGACCCTCTCTTCTGAAACATAAAAGGTCAACTGAATACTTTTGATAATCAATCAGGGTCAACAGTGTCAAAAGACTTTTTTCTGCGCCGCCGCTTCTCATAGACGGAATAACAAACAGAATTCTCTTTTTCACACTGTCACCTCCTGACATTAAAGTTGTAAAATTTTATCACCCATCTGCATTGCATTACGCAGGTAAATCGGGATTTTTTTCATAAGAGTTTCCTTTATTTCCTGTTCGTTTTCAACAAGTGAATTAAACGCATCAATAACAGGCCGAGCTTCAGTAAGTTTTCTCGAATTCAAAACAAATCTTTCCTCGCCGAAAAGATCCTTCGCAAGTCCTCTCGACTTTACGCTGTAGCCGAGTACAGCCGTAGGTACACCGCTTGAATAAGCTGCTATCGTTGCGTGTGTGCGTGCTCCGATAAAAAACCTTGTATTCGCAATATAACCCTTATACTGCTTTGCATTAAGATCAGGAGGAAGAATTTTCACCCGTCCGCTTTCCTTGAACTGCTCATAAAACTGTATCATATATTCATAATCACTGTTGCCTTTTTCAACGACGTGTGGAACAAGCAGAATTTTAAGAGTTGTATTTTCAAGAATATATGAGATAAAATCACTTGTAACTTTTGTTATCTGAGGATTGTACCCCTCTACAAGCGGACTGACATTAAGACCGAGAGTATTTTCTTTTGTAAAACCATCAATCAGTTCAACGCGGTCTCTTTCCATGCAGAATGCAGGATCCGGAGTAAGAAATATATTTTCATTTACGTTCTTATTTTTAAGAAGCTCATATGTCAGGGACTCTCTGGTAAAAATCGCATCGAAATCCTTAAGACTCTGCAATTTGTAGTCATCGAGATCTTCTGCACCGATTGAAGCTCCCCAAAGAACAACTTTCTTTCCGCTACTCTTAAGCTCCCTTGTTAACACCTGAATTCCGTGATTATCTCCGTAACAGTATGTATCACCACCGACAGAAAGACAGATATCACAATCCTGTGCCTGTGCGGCTATATCAGAATACATTTTTCTGAGGGCATATTCTTCAGAATGACGGAGCTTGACGTTAAAAGCAGACACAAGCTTTTCAAAAAAACTAAGCTGTCTGACTGTGAATATCCGCTTTTCAACGTCCGTGATTCCGCTATCCGTTTCAGGAGCGAATGACGAAAGAACAAATTCCGCATTATCATCAGCGTTGCTGATGATATTTACCGTACCCCTTACGATAGCTTCACAGCCGTGATTCAGACTTCCGACGTGATTAAACAAAAAATATTTCATCTCAATCTACCTTTATTTTCTGAAAAGTTTTCTTCCCGGTAAGAAGTAGTCTGACTCATACAGTGCGATTGTGTACGAATCCATTCGCGAATAGAAAAAGTACACCAATACCGTCAGCAAAACATACAGCGACCTGTCTTTCGGTTTTACTGCATAGTTGACCACCCAAACCGTAAAGATGATAAAGTAAATAGCTAGATAAATCGCAAGTCGCGAGAAAATCCAGTTGTAAATTGAAATAACAAATATTGCGACGTCAACAAATACTATATTTACCAAAATATCGCCAACTCGTCCCAACATTTTAAGTCTGTCTTTGTTAATATATGCGATAATCAACGGATAAGCGATAAACAAAACTCGGATCAAGCTGCTGCCGCCCTCTGTTCCGCTTGTAAACCAACCGTTTTCCGAATAGTTTGCGTAGCTTGTCTGCTCAAGCACCGACAGGAACTGCGGAAGTATCGCATCAAAAATAAGAACAGCAACCATACTGCCCGCTACCATGAGATAAGAGGTTATCTTCCACGCTTTCCGCCTTACAACAAAATATATCGGCAACATAATTATCGCACTGTTGTGCATACAGTATGCCAACAGAATTAACACCGCATATTTTATAAAATCAGTTTTCTTCTCTGAAAAAAGATACCTCGTTCCCAACAGCACAATGGAGGCTGCCATATACTGTCGCATACCGTTCATTGCACCACCGAGGTAGCTGAACGCAACAAACATAAAAATTGCCAATTCAAACCGCGGACAGTATTTATAGAGAATAATCAGCGGTACAGGAATCGAAAACACCGCCGCAAAGACGATAAGCCATTGAGGATCATCGGTCATATTACGGATAATGTTCTGGAAAAATCCGAACATACCCGTAAAGAAATACTCTATTTTGACAGGATTGTAGTCCGGCATAAGATTGAAAGAGTGCATATAAAAATACGTGTCACCGATAGTTTTTCTTAGTGCAACAAACACGGTGTAGAAAACTATCGGAAGAATAACTGCGATAGGATTAGGCAACGGCTGACCGAGACCGCCCGGTCTACGGAGAGGGGCTCTCCTGCAGGCAGCCGCTATCATACACATTATAATCGTCGCAACCCAGACAATTATTTCGTAAAAGTCAAAATCAAAAATTTTCATATATGCCTCAATTTATGTAATGATTGTAAATCTCCTTGAGTTCAACAAGAACGCTCTCTTTTGAATAAGGCTTTATGAGTTCAACTGCATTCTCGGAAAACTTTTCATAAAGGTTATCATCATCAAGTATTTCATTTATTCTTTGTGCCATGGCTTCGTAGTCATTCACCTTAACCACATAGCCATTTTCACCGTTTACACCAAGAACTCTATGACCCCTGTTGTCAGAAAGGACTACAGGAAGGCCGCAGGCAAGTGCCTCCATTACGTTGACCGGCAAACCTTCACGGTAGCTTGATCCCACGGCTATATCGCTCGCATGCAAAATATCATCAATATCTTCACGATGACCAAGGAAATCGACCTTCTTGTCAATACCAAGCTCTGCGGCAAGCTTCACATATTCACCATTAAAATTATCTGCTCCCGCAATTATCAGCCTGACATCATCACGCTTTTCGCTTATGATTTTCAGTGTTCGTATAAGCATAGCCTGATTTTTATTCAGATTCATTTCAGCGACATAAACAAGGAGTTTTTCATTCCTTGAGTATCCGAGTTTATCACGTAAAGCCAGCTTTTCTTCCTTTGATACAGGAAAATACCTGTCACTATTATAGCCTACACCGTTTACTTTTTCTGTTTTCTTCGCCCTCAAACGTTTTTTTGCACAGTTATAATCTTCATCATTGATAGTGATAAGACAGTCTGTCGCCATCGACATCACATACTCTATCGGGAAGTAAACCATCCAGTTCGCTTTCGGTGCACCATCATAGAAATGGAAACCGTGAGCAGTATACAGAACTTTAGTTCCTTTTTTTCTCTGAGAAAAAGAAGCGAGACGTGCAAGTATACCGCCCATCGGGGTGTGACAATGGACAATATCATAACGATTGTCCTTTATAATCTTTTTAAGCATTTTGTACGCTTTGAAATTATCCTTATCGGCAGGAGACCGCTTAATCGGGATTTCATATCTGTTATCGCAAAAAGGAAGTTTGACATCACCGTGACTGGCAACGTCAACCCGCCATCCGAGATCGTGAAACATTTTAAGGTAAGGTAAATGAAAATAATAAAAATGCTCTGTTATCGTTGCAACATACAGTATTTTTTTCATTTCTTCACTTCCTCTGTTTTGGTCCCTCGGAATTTTTCCATTGTATTGGCATTATCGCTGTTAATACCATCCTGCTTAAGTACATTGAGAATTGTTTTTATAAATATTTTAATATCCATCTTGAGGCTGATATTATCTACATACTCAACGTCGAATCTGAATTTTTCTTCCCAAGTGATCGTATTTCTGCCGTTAACCTGTGCCCAACCCGAAATTCCCGGTCGAACCTCATGACGACGCATCTGCTCAGGTGTATAGAGAGGCAGATACTCTGTCAGAAGAGGTCTCGGTCCTATAAAACTCATATCTCCCTTAAGAATGTTGATAAACTGAGGGAGTTCATCCACACTTGTCTTTCTTAAGAAGTTGCCGATTTTCGACATTCTTTCAAAGTCAGAAAGTTCTCTACCCTGTTCGTCACAAGTCTTTACAGACATCGTCCTGAACTTGTAAACCGTAAATATTTTTCCGTCTAATCCCGGTCTTTCCTGCCTGAAAAAGACAGGTCCGTCTCTGTTTAATTTGATCAAAAATGCCACAATCAGCATCAACGGTGACAGAATAATCAGTGCTGTGAGTGCGACAGTAAAATCCATTCCCCTTTTGATGTATTTATACATCATTATCCCTCTCAATCAATTAATGAATGTGAGCGTATCCGTTTTGTTCGACATAATTAGGAACTATCTCTTTTAGTAATCCTCTGATTTCGTCTTCCTCTGCCACTCTGAGCTGTTCGAGTTTCTGTTCAAACAATGCATCATCCATATCAAGCGGCTTTGTGACAAATATCTTATTGTTTGCAGTCATTCTGCGTTCGTTTGACTCTTCTTCAAGAACAAGCTCTTCATAGAGCTTCTCTCCCGGACGCAGACCGGAAAATTCTATGCCGATCTCAGAATAAGGCTTGTAACCTGACAGTCTGATAAGATTTTCTGCAAGTGACAGGATCTTTACAGGTTCACCCATATCAAGAACAAAGACTTCTCCGCCTTTTGCAAGACCCCCCGCCTGAGCGACGAGCTGTGATGCTTCGGGAATAGTCATAAAGTATCTTGTAATATCGGGATGTGTAACGGTAACAGGTCCGCCTTCTTTTATCTGCTCGGTGAAAATAGGAATAACGCTTCCGTTTGAACCCAGAACATTTCCGAAGCGTACTGCCGCAAACATTGTGCTTCCGCCGCACTTTCTTTGGAAATACTGAACAACCATTTCAGTTACTCTTTTGGTAGCACCCATAACATTAGCAGGATTTACCGCCTTATCAGTTGAGATGCTTACAAAGCGTTTTACTTTAAAATCAATCGCTGTTTTAGCTACATTGTAAGTTCCGAAAATATTATTCTTGACAGCTTCTTTCGGACTGTCCTCCATAAGAGGAACATGCTTATGTGCTGCCGCGTGGAAAATAACCGTAGGTCTGAACTCTTCAAAAACCTCACGAAGTCTTGATTCATCTCGGATTGAACCTATTCTTATATGTACCTCAGGTTTACCCTTGTTATAAGCATCAAGCTGATTTTTGAGCATATACGCATTATTTTCATAAATATCAAACACAACTATTTTCTCAGGATTGTACTTTGAGATCTGACGGCAAAGTTCACTTCCTATTGAACCGCCGCCACCCGTCACCAACACGGTCTGTCCCGTAATATAATTACACACCTGCGGGTCAAGCTTTACTTCGGGACGGGCAAGAAGGTCAGAAATATTAACGTCACGGATTTTATTTTCATTGACACCATCAGACATTTCGAGAATACTCGGTGAAGTCTTAAGCTTACAGCCTGTTTCAACCGCAACTCTGAGAATTTCTGTCTGTCTTTCCGTTCCTACAGAAGGAATACAGATGATAATCGTATCAATCTTATATCTTTCAGCAAGTTCGGGGATTTCATCACAGGTACCTTTGACAGGCACACCGCGAAGCCTCTTGCCGACTTTTGCAGGGTTATCATCTACGGCTACTACAGGTTTTCCTTTCGCATAGTTATTAGCACCGAGTTCGCTGATAATAATCATACCCATATCACCTGCACCGACGATCATAACTCTGTCTATCTTTTTGTGCTTGTGGATTTTTCTGGTACGCATATACCGTCTTATCAGTCTGTAAATAAGCCGCATACCGCCGATAAGAATTACGCAAAGGACTGTACCGCCGACATAAACGTACATATTGAAGCAACCGTTTTTTATATCTGATATCGCAAATCCAAACGAAGACATCGCAATATCGATCGCCACGCTGGCCAGTCCACCTATCAAAGTTGCCGTGAAAACATTCGTCATCTCACGTATACCGGCATATTCCCACATACTCGAATAGATTCTGAATGCTTTGAAAAGCAGGAAAAATACAATCGTCACAGGTAAGGCTCTTTGTGCAAAGATCTTTACCCACATTCCTATATCATCCGCACCTCCGGTGATTGAGAGTAAAGATATCTGAGCTGCAAAGTACGAACAATTCACTATCAAAACGTCATAAAGCACCATGAGCACCTGTTTTGTGAACATGTCCTTCCAATTTATACGTTTCATTTTACACCCTCCGCCAAACGGCTTTTTTACTGTTCTGTCAATACTTTTTTGATTATGCGCCTACTACCCTAAATTAGTTATAATAATATAAGTATATTCTAATACACCACAAGCTAAAAGTCAAGCAAACAAACCTTTTTGTGCACATACAAATGGTGGAAAATGAGTAATTATAATATTGACAGAATTATCATCGTATGATATCCTGAAAAAAACACTTATAAGGAGCATTCAGATATGATCGGACTCGGAACTTGGGAAGCACCAATCAATACAATGATTTTCAGAGGCACAGGCAGAGTTAAGATAAGTGACGTAAACGGTGAATATGATTTTCAGTTTGAACTCGTTGGAGAAAACCTTCCTAAAATCACGGTAAAAGACGTAGAAGAGGATGGAGACACACTTACCGCAATCGGTGAATGCGAGGCTTTTGCAGGTAAAGAGATCCCTGTCACAGTCACATTTACAGATGACACTTTTGTATGTGTTGTAAAGCTCCCCTTCGTAGGAAAGATAAAGCTCAGCGGAAATAAAATTGCAGACTAAAAAACGGCTCACTTCAAAAACGAAGTGAGCCGTCATTTTTATTTATTCTCGTTTATAAGATATACGATTTCCCTTTTCAGAATATTAAACCACTGGCGGAAAATTCTGATGAGTTTTTCAAAAATCCATTCTCTGTCATACTCACCGTCTTCACCGTCTCCGCCATAACAGCCGATGTTGTTACTTGTAATTTCATTTCCGAAGAAGTCTGTCGTAAGGTCATCTTCTATCACCATACCTTTACCTATAAGCGGTGACTTTTCGACAAGCTCATAAGCATAGTAATCATCGCCGCCAACAAATCCCGGAACGGTATTTTTTGAGAAGAGCTTTTCATAGATCGGTGTCGGACAGTTGTAGAAGCAGTTATTAGAGAAAACCGTACCTGAACCCATGATATCATCAAACTCAAAATAAATCTTTTCTCCGTCCTTCGGGATGATGATATTATTTGCAAAAACTCCGTCGTAAACGTGAGTTACCTGGATTTCTCCACATCCGATGATAGTGTTGTTATAGAACTTGAATCCGTACTCACCTGCAGGAGGACTCGTCTTACTTCTTCCCTCACCGTCATTGACTGAGAGACAGTATCTTACCGTGTTATTGTACTGACCGCTGTAGTTTGCATTATTACACATAAATCTCATATTGTCGTGAGAATAGATGTACTGATACGTGCAGTTGTTTGTATGCGAGTCAAAGTCGATTGCCATACCGTCACCGAAGTTTTTCTGACCTGCGATCTCACAGTACTGGATTATGCTGTTTTCGCTTCCCCAGAACCACATTGCAGCAGTAAAGTATGTCGGTTCACCGTTTTCATCGATTCCGCTACCCTGACAGCAATTGATTGAACGGCAATGAGTGACAAGTGCACCGTCACACATACCCACTATAATAGCCTCACTGTCCATATCGTGGAAATAGCAGCCTTTTACGAGAACACCTGTATTGTAAACGGGATCAATTTCATCTTCCTCACACCAGGGTTTCTGCTCATCATTCCATGAGCCCCAGATATTGATACCGTTACCGCAGTCATACATTTCACAGTTTGTAATCGTAAGGTCATTTACAGCATATCTTGAACGTGCAGGAAGACCTTTTACCATAATACAAGCTCTCGCTGCTGCCGCACCTGCAGAGGCATTATCCCTTGAAGGAAGGTGATAATTCTGTATATCATGAAACTCGACATTATCAATCGTGATACCGTAAGATGTTTTTTCAAGAGTATCAATCCATATGCCGCCACCGTTCGGTGCTGTGATCTCAAGGTTTGAAACCGTTATGTAGCTACAGTCAAAAAGGCGGAGAACTTCTGTATTTCCGTTAGTAGTAAGAAGCGGCTTCTCGCCTTCTCCGTAGGATGAAATGACGATAGGATTTTCTTTCGTGCCCGAAACCCCGAGAGTAGCGGCAACCTCATAAACACCACCGCACTTGAAGAGAATTTTATCTCCTGTGCCGATAGCGTGATTTACAAACGGATTTATCGTCTTCCAGGGACTTTCGATAGTTCCTTCACCTGAATCATCACCTGCAACGGAGTCTATGTAATATTCTCTGGCATCAGCTGCAATAACATTCGGAACGCAGAAAGCAAAAACAGAAAAAATCATAACAGCCGTCATAAATACTGACATCAGTTTTCTCATAAAATCACCCCTCAGAATATCTGCTTCTAAAATATCACAAGCAAGCAAGTATGTCAAACGATATCTGTTATTTTTCTCTTTCCGGCAATTAATCATCACCTCATACTGTATAACAAAAACTTTTTCTGAGAAAAGTGTTGCTGGCTTTGTGAATTTTTTCAGATAATCTATTGACAATTGTTTTTTATGGGTGTATTATGTTCAAAAATTACGAAGGAGGTCGCGACATGTTTAACAAAAAGTTTTATTTTTATTATTTTATCAAGGACTGTCCGTCTTCTTCGAAGATTGAAGCTTAACTGCTTCATCAGAATAAACGGATGGTCCACAGGTGTTTGTGCTCAGCACAAAGATTTGTGGGCTTTTTTATTTCCCGAAAAGAGGTATTGCTATGAAAATGAATTTCACAAGAAAACTTCCTATCCCGAAGGATGTAAAAAACGAGTTCCCCGTCTCAGATCAGATGGCTGAAGTCAAAGCAGCACGTGACAAGGAAATCGAAATGATTTTCGAGGGTAAGTCAGACAAATTTATCCTCGTTATCGGTCCCTGCTCTGCAGATCACAGAGAACCTGTACTCGAATACATTTCAAGACTTCGCAAGGTCGAAGACGAGGTCAAGGATAAGATTGTGATAATCCCGCGAATTTACACAAACAAGCCGAGAACTACAGGTGCAGGCTATAAAGGTATGCTCCATCAGCCTGACCCTGACGAAAAACCCGATATGTATAAGGGCATCGTCGCAATCAGAGACTTGCATATGGAAGCTCTCAGGGACTACGGTTTCTCCTGTGCTGACGAAATGCTCTATCCCGAAAATCACCGTTACCTTTCAGACCTTCTTTCGTATGTCGCTGTCGGTGCACGTTCTGTCGAAAATCAGCAGCACAGACTTACTGCAAGCGGATTGGGACTTCCTGTCGGTATGAAAAATCCTACAGGCGGCGATCTTTCTATTATGATGAATGCAATTACTGCTGCACAGTCAAGCCACACTTTCATTTACCGAGGTTGGGAAGTAACAAGTGAGGGTAACCCCTATGCTCACGCAATCCTTCGAGGTTATCTCGACTACTCCGGACACAGCATCTCAAACTATCATTACGAGGATCTCGTTACACTCAACGAACTTTACAACAAATCAGGTCTTGCAAACCCTGCCGTAATTGTTGATACCAATCATAACAATTCAGGCAAGAAATACCTTGAACAGATCCGTATAGCAAAAGATATCGTTCACAGCAGAAATCAGAACGCAGATGTAAAGAAGCTCGTCAAAGGTCTTATGATCGAAAGCTACATTGAAGACGGTGCACAGGGCGTGGGCGAACACATTTTCGGTAAGTCTATCACCGACCCGTGCCTCGGTTGGGAAAAGACAGAAAAACTTATTTTTGATATTGCAGATAAGTTATAATATAAAAAAGCTGTTTCACAAAGGTGTGAAACAGCTTTGATTTTTATAACAGGATATAGCTTTCATTGGTCTGAGTTTCAAAAGAGGCAATATCACCGTTTCTTCTGAAATCAACTTTTTTACCGTCTGATTCTCTGACTACAGATTTGATATCAGCACTTTCCACATTACACGTCCTGCCTTTGAGGCTCTTGATTTTAACAGAAGAGATCTTCTCATTTTCAAGCTTTGCAGAAACAAGGAAAGCACCGTCTGCCCGTAAATTTTCAAATGAGGCGGGAGACTTCTTGTTCCAACACGGAAAAAGACGTATAACACCTTCATATCCCTGCAGAAGCATTTCATTTATAGTTGCAGGTATCGTCGTGAGGTGCTCAATACCACCCCCGTGATGACGGAACATTCTGTTCGGAAGAGCAAACTCTTTAATATTCTGATGAATTCCTTCAATAAGGAAATCCGGATCAACACCGATTCTCGCACCTGCAGGAAGGTAAGAATTTGAACCGTTATCATCAAGTCGTCTGTCGTTTATAAAATACGTATTTTTCGCAATTTTAAGAAGTTTTTCTCCCGACGAAAAACCTATCTGCGAAGCCGGATAGATGTGTTGAAGACCGACAGTGTTTTCGTTTCTCCAACGTATACCTCTTTTTGAATAACGGAAGCACTTTTTACCCCTTTTGATAAAGGTCGGGAAATCACTTAAGTTTTCGATAATATCTTCCCACAAAGCGTATTTTTCTTCGTTAAGACCAAGCTCTTTCGCCATATCGTAAATGCCGTCGAAAAGCATTTTGACAAGACCGAGGGAGTTGATAGCGTTTACTGTTCCGACCTGACCGCAATGAGTGATGTATCTGAATTTTTCTCCGCGATAATACGGAATTTCGTGTGCAGCATCCTTCTTGATTATATATCTTCCATTCTTTCTGACAAGGTAATCTTCCCAGAAGGCAGCGACATTCAGCACGAAATCGTAGTAATTTTCACGTGCATATTCTTTGTCGTAAGTTGAAAACCAATGCATCAAAGGAATTACACAGGCATAAGCTGCATGACTTTTCTGTCCGAGGAAAAGAACACCGTGTTCTTTGCAGTCAGCCTGACTGTATACATCAAGAGCCTTAGGACCGAAGCTGACCGGGAAAGCGTAACCCTTACAGCCAAAAAATCCTGCAAACTTTGCCGCCTCTTCGCTCATATCATTGATCGGTGCCATATAACCGTCAAAAAGTTCAGGATGATTGGATGAGAATATACAATAATACGGAGCTTCATAGTTGTAATTCATATGATAATCTCCTGCCCAAGGGAAGAAATCATCGGTTATGAAGTTGCCGAAAAGTCCCGGAGGAAATTCCTTATTTCCCATACAACCTGCAAGATGATACAGGCTCGAGTTGTAAAATTTTTCAATCTCTTTATCTTCAAGAGTAACCTTGGAAGCTGAGAAGAAAACCTGCCATTTTCTCAGCGTTTCTTCCTTATCCCTGTCATAATTGCATTCTGTAACCATTGAAATACCCTTTTCAAGATACTTCTCATCGTCAAAATTTGTAACAACTGAAATGCAGAAAGTTGTGCATCTGTAACCGTCCGCAGCATCCGTTCCGACTTCATGCAGACATACCGCCACAGCAGACTCACGCTCAAGGCTTTCACCCTCAAACCTTCTGCAAAAACATCTGACCCCACCGACCGTTGATTCGGAATTCGTCGAGCTGCATGTGTCGGGAAGCTCAATTCCGACACAAGGACAAACTTCCGTTTCAGGAATCCTGATCTTAAAATAAATAAGATTTTCAGGAGCGACAAAAAATTCAATATCAGCCTTGCCGAACTTACATTCAAGCAGACCTTTGTCAAAGTACTGCTTTATATTGTACTGAGTCAAGTCAACATTTCCGATACGAATACTGCCTACGGTTTTTATTCCTCCGTCCTTATCTGTACCGGAATTGAATTTCCAGAAATCACACTTCGAAATGTGGATAACAAGGTCTTTTTCATCGTTATCAAAAACAACTCCGAGATCACCATTGCCGCACATAGCTCCCGCAGGGATTTTATAAAGCACGCCACCGCTGTCTGCATTGATCGGTTTTGCTTTTATTTCATTGAAATAAGTGTTCATTTTAACCACCGACTTTTTAAATATTATTTTCAGATCAGTTGTTGTATTTTATCACAAAACCGTTATATTGACAATACTCTGTATGCAAAATCCCGACACCAGTAACTGAACTGATGTCGGGATAATTCTGTATAAAAAGTAACCGATATTAAGGTCTTATTTTACCTCAATTTCATGAATCCATCCTTCAGGAGCTTCGATTCTGCCCATCTGGATACCTGTCAATGTATCATACAATTTCTTTGTAATCGGACCCATCTCATCCATTCCGCTGGGAAGGCAGATTTCCTCACCGTGGTCAACAATCTTGCCTACAGGAGAAATAACTGCTGCCGTACCGCAAAGACCGCACTCTGCGAAGTCCTTGAGTTCTTCTTTGTATACTTCTCTTTCTTCAACTTCCATACCAAGGTATTCCTTTGCAACGTAGCAGAGTGAACGTCTTGTGATTGACGGAAGGATAGTGTCTGACTTCGGAGTTACAAGCTTGCCGTCCTTTGTGATAAAGATGAAGTTTGCACCGCCTGTTTCCTCAACCTTTGTTCTTGTAGCAGAGTCAAGATACATATTCTCGTCAAAGCCCTTGTCGTGAGCATCGACGATTGCATACATACTCATAGCATAGTTAAGACCTGCTTTGATATGGCCTGTTCCGTGAGGTGCAGCACGGTCAAAATCACAGATTCTGAGTGTGATAGGCTTTGCACCGCCTTTGAAGTACGGACCAACAGGTGTAGCAAAAATACGGAACTGGTATTCTGTTGCGGGTTTAACACCGATAACCGGGTTGCTGCCGAACATAAACGGGCGAAGATACATCGTTGCACCTGAGCCGTATGGAGGAACAAAGTCAGCATTTGCTGCAACAACCTGCTCAACAGCTTCTATAAATTTTTCTTCAGGGAAAACCGGCATTTTCAATCTGTCAGCACTGTCTGCCATACGCTTTGCGTTAAGGTCAGGGCGGAATGTCACGATGCGGCCGTCCTGTGTGCGGTATGCCTTAAGACCCTCAAATACTGTCTGAGCATACTGAAGAACACCAGCGCACTCACTGATAACAACATTAGCATCTTCTGTAAGTCCGCCTTCGTCCCATGCACCGTCTTTGAAGTTTGAAACATATCTCTTGTCTGTCTGTATGTAAGCAAAGCCGAGATTTGCCCAATCGATCTGTTTGTTACTCATAATATATTACTCCTTTGCGTTAAGTTTCAAATGTAATAGACATATTTTAGCAGATTCTGAAAATTTGTCAATATTTATACAGATATATCACTTTTGCAAAACCGTATAAAAGTAATGCTGTTTATTTTTTCAAAAGCTGTACAACCGTCTCTACGTGGTTCGTATGCGGGAACATATCGACGGGTTGAATCTTTTTGACCTTGTACCCGTTTTTGATGAGGTATTTAAGATCTCTTTCCTGTGTTTCCGGGTTACAGGAAACATAGACAATTTTTTTCGGATTGAGTGTTACAACACTTGAAAGAAATGCCTCATCACTTCCTGCACGGGGCGGATCCATAAAAACGACATCCGCACTATTGCCCTCCGCAGCCATATTCGTCATAAACTTTCCTGCATCGTCACAGTAAAATCTAATATTTTTCGTATCGTTTCTTCTTGCGTTATTTTTCGCATCAAAAACAGCATCCTTATTGACTTCGACCGCAATAACTTCTTTTGCCTTCTGTGCTGCGATAATACCGATTGTGCCTATTCCGCAGTAAGCGTCAACGACAGTTTCCTCCCCTGTCAGCTCGGCATAATCGATAGCCGTCGAATAAAGCTTTTCTGTCTGAACAGGATTGATCTGATAGAAAGACTTGGCAGAAATTCTGAAAACACAACCGCAGAGAGTATCCTCGATCGTACCCTTGCCGTAGAGAACTTTTTCGGTATTGCCGAGGACGAGACTGGTATGCTCACGGTTGATATTCTGAATGATTGTAGTGATTTCGGAGTGCTTTTTGAGAAGCTCCTTGACAAAGGCGTTTTTGCCGGGAAACATCGGCGTACCCGTCACAAGAACAACCATAATCTCTCCACTCGTAAAGCCTCTCTTCACAAGTACGTGTCGAAGGAAACCGTAGCCTGTATCTTCATTATACGGGATCATACGGTAGTGCTTCATCATATTGCGGATTGTTACGATTATCTCATCCGCTTTCTTATCCTCAAGACGGCACTCATCAATGCACACTATGCGGTGCGACTTTGACTGATAAACACCCGAAATAATCTTTCCGCCTCTTGTCATACCAAAAGCCGCCTGAACCTTGTTTCGGTAATTATAAGGGTTTTCCATCCCGATAATCTCATTGACACGGCAGAACTTACCAAGCAGACGAATTACCTTCGCCTGCTTGTAGCTGAGCTGTTCGGGATAACTCATATTCTGAAGCTGACAGCCACCGCATTTTTTTGAAACGGGACAGAATTCTGATTTCTTTTGTGCTGTTGTTTGTTTATTAGCCATTTGAAACGTCCTTCGGTTTCTTCATTGTAAGTGAAATACGCTTTTTATTAATGTCTACGGCAATTACCCATACGGTAACGACCTGACCGACTTTCAACACCTCTGATGGATGCTTGATATATTTATCAGTAATCTGCGAAATATGAACAAGACCGTCCTGATGCACACCGATATCTACGAACGCACCGAAATCGATAACATTACGTACCGTTCCCTGAAGCTCCATTCCGGGCTTGAGGTCATTCATATCCATAACATCTGTACGGAGCATCGGAGGCGGAAGCTCGTCACGCGGGTCGCGGCCCGGCTGCATAAGCTCCTTGACGATATCGAGCATCGTCGGGACCCCTACACCGATTTTTTCGGCTACATTCTCCTGACCGAGAGCTTCAATTTTTTCTTTGAGCTCAACGAGCTTGCCGTTTGCGGCATCCTTTACGGTGTAACCGCAAAGCTCGAGAAGAGCTTTTGCCGCATCATAGCTTTCAGGGTGAACACCCGTATTGTCAAGAAGATTTTTACTCTCTGCAACACGCATAAATCCTGCACACTGTTCAAAAGCCTTTGCTCCGAGTTTCGGAACTTTCTTCAACTGCGAACGGCTTGTAAACGCTCCGTTTTCTTCACGGTAAGTGACTATATTCTTAGCAACTGTACTGTTAATACCTGAAACTCTTGTAAGGAGTGACGGTGACGCTGTATTGACATCAACGCCGACATTATTAACGGCATCCTCGACCACACCGTTAAGTGCATTGTCGAGCTCTTTTTTCGGCATATCGTGCTGATACTGACCGACACCGATTGCCTTCGGATCAATCTTTACAAGCTCAGCCAACGGGTCCTGCAAACGTCTTGCGATAGAAACTGCACTTCTGAGTGAAACATCAAACTGTGGAAATTCCTCTGCCGCAAGCTTAGATGCGGAGTAAACGGATGCACCTGCCTCGCTGACAACCATATAAGCTGTGTCGCTGTCGATTTCTTTGAGCAGATTTGCCGTAAAGATTTCAGTTTCTTTTGATGCTGTACCGTTACCGATTGCGATTATCTGAACACCGTAACGCTTGATCATATTTTTAATAAGAACTTTTGCCTGCTCCTGCTGTGCCGCAGAGTGTGTGACGTAAGCAACGCCCGTATCGAGTACACGGCCTGTTTCATCGACTACGGCAACCTTACATCCCGTTCTGTAACCGGGGTCAAGTCCGAGAGCAACCTTACCCTTTACGGGAGGCTGAAGAAGAAGCTCTTTCAGATTTGATGAGAAAACTTTTATAGCTGCAGCAGCGGCATTTTCCGTCAGCATTGAACGGATCTCTCTTTCTATAGAAGGATAGATTAGTCTGTCATAAGCATCCGCACCTGCATCACGTACCGTATCGGTGCAGAGTGAACCGCTGTCTGAAAGAGTGACGGATGTAATAACATTTGAAGCCTTCACACGGTCAAGCTCAACGCTTACTTTAAGGAATCCTTCACGTTCACCGCGGTCGATCGCAAGAACTCTGTGTCCTGCAATTTTATCGACAGGCTGTGAAAAATCATAATACTGCTCGTAAACACTCTGGGCCGTTTCATCTGCGGCTTTTACATTTACCACACCAAGTACCGTGAAAAGATTACGGAGTCTGCGACGGATGTCGGCATTGTCCGAAATATCTTCTGCGATAATATCCATAGCACCCTGCAAAGCCGCTTCAGCTGTAGGCACTTCTTTTTCTTCGTTGATATATTCCGAAGCGAGTTCAATCGCTGCCGGACTGTCAGGAGTCTGAGCATAGATAGCAGCAGCAAGTGGCTCAAGCCCTCTTTCACGTGCGACTGATGCTCTTGTCTTTCTCTTCGGCTTGAACGGACGGTAAATGTCCTCGATTTCAGCGAGAGTTGCGGCCTTTTCAAGTGCAGCTGCGATTTCTTCCGTCATTTTTTCCTGTGTTTCGATTGAAGAACGTACTTCTTCACGACGCTTATCAAGATTTCGCAGATATTCAAGTCTCTCTGAAATTTCACGAAGAGTCTGATCGTCAAGTGTACCGTGAGCTTCCTTACGGTAACGTGCTATAAAAGGTATGGTATTGCCGTCATCGATAAGTCCGACAACATTTTCTATCTGCCAGGTTTTAAGTTTGAATTCGTTGGTAAGTGCTGAAATGATATCCATAATTACTCCTGAAAAATATTATAATGTTTTGATCTGTCTTATGTCCGCACCGTCAAACTGCAGGATTGTATAAGCACTGAGTATTCTTGAAGCGATACGGTCGCTGTATGTGTTTTTTAAATCATCAGGGATAAGATTAGTGCTGATGATCGTCGGCTTTTCTTCAAGCCCTCTGCAGTTCACTATATTGTAAAGAGCTGAAACAGTAAGCTGAGTGCTGAACTCACTGCCGAGGTCATCTATTATAAGCAAATCACAGTCAAGTATAGATTGCTCTGTATTTTCTTCTCCCCTGCCGAATTTTTCTCTCTCAAGTCGGTTGAAAAGATTCTGTGCCGTCATATAGATAACACCGTAACCCGCTTCAACAGCTTTACCTGCAATCGCAAGTGAAAGATGCGTTTTTCCGAGACCCGTCTTACCGTAGAGAAGAAGGCTCGGTGATTTCATACTGAAATCGTCTGCATATGCCTTGCAGTAGCCAAGCACACTTTCCATTCTTCTGCGGGGGCTGATACCTGCTCCGTCAGGATAATAGTCCAACTTAAAATTATCAAAACGGCATTTGTCGACAGGAAGCTTTGAGCAAAGCTTTTCGTATTCTATTGAGCGAAGCAGAAGCTTGTAACACTCACACGCATATCCGCCCACAGAACCCTTGTCCTTGCATTTCGGACAGGTGTATCTTACATCAAGCCAATCTTCTGTAAATCCGTTTGCTACAAGGAGGTCTCTACGCTTTTTCTGAGCATCGAGGTTAATATCTGCAAGTTTTTTTATGAAATCTTCACTACCGTTACCCATGCCGACAGCCTTGATAGTCGCAAGACCTGCCTGAGCCATCGTATCTTCAATCACAAGAATTTCAGGGATTTTTTCTACTGCCTCGCTGTGACGTCTTTCACGCTCAGAGAGAGCTTCGTTAAGTCTTCGCTTGATTTCACGGTCAGCTTTATCGTATGTATCTTTGCTGAATGCCACGTTTTATACCCCCTTTTTGTACACAGGCAGACTGTCTGCTCTGCGGTTGAATTCTGCCATATCATAAGATGTATCCGAGTCTTTTTTCTTCTGATTCTTTTCTCTGAAAGCCTGCTTGTCCTTTTCGACATCAGCAGGAGTTTTAAGTCCCTTTGAGTGCCAGTTTGAAAGCACCTTGTTCATATATGCAAAGCTGATTTTTCCCGAATGGTCGAGCATTTCTTCGTATGCGAGGTAGATCATCTCTGCATTGAATTTCATCTCAACAGACCACGTCTTAAGATAAGCTGACTGAGAAGCCGTGGGTCGCGGATTCTGTATACCTGCCATAGCGGCAAATTCTTTCCACAGACTTATGCAGGAATTAAGAATTCTGATCTGTTCATCAGCTTTTTCGATGGTATCTATTTCTTTTTCGCCCCACGTCTTACCGACCTTTGAGATGTAAGCGATATTGCCCTTCCCTACCGAAACGCAATGAGCGACAAGCATATATATTACCTCAACGGGCAGACCGTACTGATCGTGCATCATAATAAAAATACTCTGACTGTCGTAGCCGAGAGTCTTGCCGAGAAGACCTTCGATATCAGAAAACATATGTGCTATCTCCGGTGATTCCGAACAACGTGCAATAACCTGCTCGTATGACGGTTTCACGGAAACAAGGTCGGGCAGCTCTTTCTTCACTTCGGTGGCAGGAGCTGTCGGTACTTCCGGTAAAGGTAACCTTACCACAGGTGCGGAGTCCGAATTTAGTACACCCCATTCGCAAAGCACCGTAAGGGCATCGCAGACATCGCTCTCTGCATAGTTTATCTCCTTACTTATAACAGCAGGATCAATCGGTTCAGAAGCGTGACGGAAGACCCACAGCAGCGTCTTTAACTGTGAGGCACTTGCGAGTTTTATATTATTGTCAACAACCTGCGACGGCACGGCAAACATCGAACCGAACACCGCAGGATTAATCGTATAAGCCATTATTTCACTGTCCTTAATTTTATTTGACGGCATAATTCCGAATATCATTATACACGCATTCAGGTCAAAAGAAAACAGAAAAATTCAGTTTCTACACATCAAAATAATTTACACAAGAACTTGTGTCTCCGGTCAAAAATAATCACAAGTCAATTGACAAAACAACAAAATTTATAAAAACAGTATAAATGAATAAAAGTTATTACATTGACTAATATAAAATAATGTGGTAGAATAACCTAAATTTTACATTTTGAAAGGAGTTAGTCCATAATGGATGACCTGCCTGGGATTATTATCAAGATAGTTTTACTTTTAGTTCTTATTTTGGTAAACGCATTTTTCTCCATGAGTGAAATTGCGATTATATCCCTCAACGACAATAAAATGGAAAAGATGGCTGAGGAAGGCCACAAGAAAGCCAAAAAGATAGTCAAGCTTACTGCGAACTCAAGCAGATTTCTCTCTACTATCCAGATAGGCGTAACTCTTGCAGGATTCCTTACTTCAGCAAGTGCATCGCAGACCTTTGCCGATATGCTTTCAAAAGCTCTTGAAGGTACGGCTGTTGCAGAGGCGCTTGGTATGAGTTTTATCAACGGAGCTTCCGTTGTCGTAATCACGCTCATTATGTCTTACTTCTCACTTGTTCTCGGTGAGCTTGTGCCCAAAAAGATCGGTATGCAGAAGCCTGAAGCGATTTCCTTCAAGGTTGTCGGAGTTTTACTTTTCATCTCAAAAGTATTCAGCCCCGTTGTAAAGGTGCTTTCGCATTCTACAAATGCGGTTGTCCGTCTCTTTGGCTTCAACCCTCACGCAGATGAAGAAACCGTTACGGAAGAAGAGATCCGTATGATGGTTGACGTCGGCGGTGAAAAAGGTGTCATCGAAGACGTGCAGAAAGAGATGATCAACAATATCTTTGAGTTTGACGATCTCGATGCAGGTGACATTATGACTCACCGTACCGATATGACGGCAGTCGAGCTCAACGACCCTATAATGGAAGCTGTCAACCTCAGTATCGAACACGGCTATTCACGTATCCCCGTCTTTGATGATGACCCTGACAACATCGTGGGAATCGTTTATATCAAAGACCTGCTCAAATACGTCGGTAAGGATATGCCCGAAACGACTCTCAAGGACGTTATGCGTTCTCCGATGTTTGTCCCTGAGTCAAAAATCTGCGGTGACCTTTTCAAGGAAATGACTGCGACGAGAACGCAGATGGCAGTCGTCGTTGACGAATACGGCGGTACGGCAGGTATCGTAACTCTTGAAGATATAGTCGAAGCAATCGTGGGTAATATTCAGGACGAGTATGACAACGAAGACGAAGAATACTCACAGATCAACGAAACGACATTCACCATAGAAGGTATTACAAACATTGACGAGATCGACGAGCTTGCGGGCAAGAAGCTTCCCGAAGGCGATTACGACACCGTAGCAGGTTTCATCATAAGCGAACTCGGCTACCTTCCCAAAGACGGAGAAATGAACGAGGTTATGTTTGAAAATCTCAAGTTCACCGTTCTTTCTGTCGACAACAGGAGAATTGAAAAAATCCAGGTTGAAATCCTTCCTGAAGAGAAGGACGAGGACGAAGACGAGGATGAGGAC
>JAGBFD010000165.1 GCA_017936645.1 Clostridia bacterium | reverse complement strand
GGTAACAGACATCCTTGAAGCAGCAGGTATCGATTACGTAATGTTCAGCGAGATCAAGCCGAACCCGACAATCGAAAACGTTCAGTCAGGTGTCGAAGCTTTCAAGGCAGCAGGCGCAGACTGCATCGTTGCTATCGGCGGCGGTTCTTCAATGGACACAGCTAAGGCTATCGGTATCATCATCACAAACCCCGACTTTGCAGACGTCCGCTCACTTGAGGGCGTTGCTCCGACAGTAAACAAGTGCGTTCCTATCATCGCAGTTCCCACTACAGCAGGTACAGCAGCTGAGGTTACAATCAACTACGTTATCACAGATGCTGAAAAGAACCGTAAGATGGTTTGCGTTGACGTTCACGACATCCCCGTTGTAGCAGTTGTTGACCCGGATATGATGGCATCAATGCCTAAGGGACTTACAGCAGCTACAGGTATGGATGCTCTTACACACGCTATCGAAGGCTACATCACAAAGGGTGCTTGGGAGCTTTCAGATATGTTCCACATCAAGGCTATCGAGATCATCGCAAAGAGTCTTCGCGGTGCTGTTGAAAACACAGACGAAGGCAGAGAAGGTATGGCTCTCGGTCAGTACGTTGCAGGTATGGGCTTCTCAAACGTAGGTCTTGGTATCGTACACTCAATGGCACATCCTCTCGGTGCTCTTTATGATACACCGCACGGTGTCGCTAATGCTATCCTTCTTCCGACAATCATGGAGTACAACGCTCCCGAAACAGGTGAGAAGTACAGAGACATCGCAAAGGCTATGGGCGTTGAAGGCACAGAGAATATGAGCGTTGAAGAGTATCGCAAGGCAGCAGTTGATGCTGTCAAGAAGCTTTCAGCAGACGTTGGTATCCCCGCAGACCTTAAGGAAATCGTTAAGGCAGAGGATATTCCGTTCCTTGCACAGTCAGCTTATGACGATGCTTGCCGTCCGGGTAATCCGCGTGACACAAGTGTTGAAGAGATCACAGCTCTTTACAACAGTCTTATGTAATTTCAATAAGATACGGGGCAGGGGAGCAATCCTCTGCCTTTTTATTTGCACTTTACAAAGCAAGAGAAAAAATGTATAATATTTTCAGATAATTAACGGGGTGTTGAAAATGAGTTCTGAAAAGAAAACTCTTACGGTTTTTACTCCTGCATACAACAGAGGATACTGTATTCATAAGTGCTATGAGAGTCTTTGCAGACAAACCTGTAAGGATTTTCTTTGGCTTGTTGTTGACGATGGCTCTTCAGATAATACGGCAGAGCTTATCCGCGAATGGCAGACAAAAGATAACGGTTTTGAAATAAAGTATGTTTACAAAGAAAACGGTGGTATGCATACAGCACATAATACCGCTTATGAAAATATTTATACGGAGCTCAACACCTGCATTGATTCCGATGATTATATGACGGACGATGCTGTCGAAAAAATCATCAACTGTTGGAGGACTTACGGCTCGGATAAATATGCGGGTGTCTTTGCGTTGGATATGTTTGATAACGGTAAGATTATCGGCAAAGAGCTTGAAACAGATAGGTTTGCGACTACTTTTTCGGGATACTTTCAGCGTGGAGGCAAAGGCGATAAAAAGATAATTTACAGAACAGACATCGTAAAATCAACACCGCCCTATCCCACCTTTGAAGGTGAAAAATATGTTTCACTCGGATATAAATATGAGCAGGTCGACTTGATCGCACCGCTGATTATTTTAAATGAGCCTGTCTGCGTTGTTGAATATCAGCAGGACGGATCAAGCACGAATATGTACCGCCAGTATCTCAGAAATCCAAAAGGATTTGCATTTGCAAGGAAAGAGAGCATGAAGTGTAATTTTAATAAAAAAGACGTTTTCAGAAATTGTATTCACTACGTTTCAAGCTCAATCATCAGCAGAAACTCAAAGTTCATCGCTGAATCACCAAAGAAATTTATGACAATTCTTGCGATTCCTTTCGGTGTTGCTCTTACGGTTTATATAAAGTCAAAATCAAAGGCATATATGAAAGTTGAAGGTTTTTCGGAGAAAAAATGAAAAACACTTTACTTTTTTCAAAACAGGTATATAATAGTTTCACAAATTAATTTCAGAGTAGACGGTTGTGCGTTGGAAGCCGACGGGACGGGGAGTTGTCCGTCGGAGGTAAGTGCAGCAGTCGCATCCCGCTGAATAGTATCGAGATAAGGTTACCTCCCTATTATTCATTAAGGATGATGGGAGGTATTTTTTTGAACAGAAATTCAGAACGCTCGAAAAAAATAAAACGGAATACAGTAAGGATTGTTGCATTGGGTCTTCTGATAGCACTTCAGGTAGTGCTGTCGAGGTTCCTGTCGATAAACCTGCAGTTTCTCAAGATAGGTTTTTCTTTTATTCCGATTATGTTTTCAGGATATCTTTACGGAGCGTCAGGCGGTGTTGTTGTCGCAGTTGTGAGCGACCTCATCGGAGCATTGCTTTTTCCGTCAGGTGCTTTCTTCCCCGGATTTACGGCAACGGCAGCTCTTTCGGGATTGATTTACGGCATAAGCTTCGGCGGAAAATGTACTACCGTAAAGATAGTCTCGGGTGTCATCACGGAGCAGGTCGTGTGCGGTCTGCTGCTTAATACATGGTGGCTTTCTCTTATGTACGGATCATCCTTCAAAGCACTTCTGCTCACTCGTGTGTGGCAGATAGTCGTAATGATTTTCGTAGAGATCGTTTTTGCGGAAATTTTCTTCAGACGGATGAGTATTGTCAGAAAACTCAAGACTCAGCTGCTTACAGGCAAATAAAAAACAAGGACGCAACTTTGGTTGCGTCCTTTGCTATGTTCAGATATTAAAGCTCTGCAGCGAGTTCTTTGATGTATGCTTTGAAATCTTCACCGATTTCGTGGTGGTTGAGAGCAACTTCGCAGTTAGCCTTCATAATGCCGAGCTTGTTACCCATATCGTAACGGATGCCGTCAAAATCAACAGCGAGAAGGTTGCCTTCCTTACCGAGACGTGTGAGTGTGTCTGTAAAATAAAGCTCTTCGCCTTCAGGTGTGTTTGCAAGGTCTTCTTCGAGGTAATCAAATACCTGCGGAGGAGCAACTACACGACCGAGGATTGAGTAGCATGACATGATCTGATCGTCTGTCGGCTTCTCGATGATGTTGTGAACATCCATAACCTTTTCGTTATCCTCGTGGTGAGTGAT